>NZ_JACJQU010000004.1:300000-408984 GCF_014696825.1 Anabaena sphaerica FACHB-251
AGGACATCAATTGATAATGAAACTCCCACTACAAAAGGATTTTACTCCTGACTCATGACTCCTGACTCCTGCTATATATCTCTGAGGAGCAGCAAAGCTTACAAACGAACCTGAGATTACAAAGTGTATGTGAAATCTTGCACCAATATTCCTGGAACTAAACTACCACCTAATTGCCTACTTTCATAAGTTCCGACTTCGGGAATAAATTCTTGAAAGTTAGTTAAATCAACTAAATTTTCTTCTCCCCAGAAGCGATAAAGACTTTCATCAAAGCGTAAATTTTCAATGGGGGCGACAATTTCCCCATTTTCTACCCAAAAGCAGGCATAACGGGTCATACCTGTGATTCTACCCGTTTGGCGATCGCTCCAATTTAAATAATGCAAATTCGACACATATAACCCTGTATCTAAACTGGATAAAATCTCCTCAAAAGCTAAATTACCTGTACCTATTTCTGGAGAACGTAAGGTTTCTGAACTATTAGCACCATTAGCAGGTTTCTTATATTCTTTAGCCGTGCGAGAATTAACTAGGCTATTTAATAAAACTCCTTTTTCTATTAAAGTTAACTCCGGTGCTACCATTTCTCCCAGGTCATTAAATCTAGGAACTAAACCAGATTTAAAGTTTTCTTTTAAAGTAAATTTTGGTGAAAGTTGTTTTTCTTGACGTGATAAAGCCACTAAAGCACTATTTCCTTGTTGAATATCAGCTTCACTAATAGCACCCCAGGAAAGCATACCCAATAATTCAGCCACAGCAGCGGGAGCAAAATAAGTTTTGTATTTTCCTCTTGGTAATTCTTTCGGTTGACGAGACAACAATACTAATTGTTCTTTACCTTCATTTATTTTTGCTATACATGCATATTCATCCCATTCGCTACCAGCAAAAGTGCCTTTAACCGCTTGTCCTGATGCCATGAACAAAGAATAATCTAAGTTAAAAGAATCAGTTACAAACCAGTGTTTTTGTCCGTTAGAATCTCCATAGCCTCTAATAATAACTCCCCCAGCATACATACCAGTAAAATCTAAATCAGCAACTGATTCTAAGATTTTATTAACAACTGTTTCTGGTGTTAATAATTTACCTGTATTTACCTCTCTGCTGTGATTATTTCCTGTAGGTAAAACTAGATAAGGATCACTTGGTAATAGGGTAATTTCGTCGCGTAATTCTTCTAAAGATGTGTATGCTATTTGCCAATCTATTTCCCAATTACCAGTAAAAGGAAAATGGCGGAAACTGCTGCGCTGATTTTCCATTAAAGTGAGTTTAATTGAACCATCAGCGACTACTCCAGTTTGTCTAACTTTAGCACCATTAAAACGGGTAAATTGGCTTCTTTCGCTGTTGAGTCTGATGGTAAAATGTTCGGTTTCTGCTTTTTTCTGGAGAAGACTTTCGAGCAGTTTGTCAAAGGTTGTTTCTAATGTTGATAATTCTGTAATTTTCATTTTTTAAATTGTCTCTGGATCAATATTTAGTTCTCTTAATTTTGCTGCTAAACGTTCTGCTTTTCTTGCTTCCTGTTCTGCTCTTTTGGCTTCCTCTTCTGCGGTTTCTTCTGGTGTAGGTACTAATTCTCCTTCTGGGGTAAAATACCGTAACAACCCTTCATTAATTCCTAAATATAAACCTAATTGTTGACTCCACAAATATCCTTTTTCATTTGCTGCTAAAGGTTGATATTTATTATCAACTAAATGAAATCCTGCAAATTCTAATGTATAAGGATCAAACCAAAAATAATCAGGTGTGCGGAAAGTATTTTGATAAAGTTCTTTTTTATATCCTCTATCAGTGGTAGCTGTAGTTGGTGAAAGAATTTCTAAAATGAAATTGGGATATTTACCATCTTCTTCCCACACTACCCAGCTTTTACGAGTTTTGCGTTCAGTTCCCAAAACAACAAAAAAATCAGGACCCCGGAAAAATTCTGATTTCTTTTGGTGAGGACTATAATAAATAGTCAGATTTCCCGCAGCATAGAAATCAGTTCGATCTTTCCACAACCATTTAATACATTTGATTAAGAGCATAATTTGCTCTAGATGCAGTTCTGTTTCCACAGGAGGTTCATCACTATATAAGTCACTAGGAGGAAATATTACATCTGGGGAGATATTTTCTGCAAGTTCTAATTCTTGTGCAATGATCATATTGATATGGCATCAAGTAGCTATTTGTTGATTGTAGCATTAAGTAAATATCAGAGCCTAGATTTTCTCTGGATCAATATTTAATTCTCGTAATTTGGCTGCTAAACGTTCTGCGGTTTCTTCTGGTGTAGGTACTAAATCACCTTCAGGAGTAAAATACCTTAACAAACCCTCATGCACGCCTAAATATAAACCTAATTGTTCACTCCATAAATATCCTTTTTTATTTGGTTCTATAGGTTGATATTTGCCATTTGTTAAATAAAAACCTGCAAATTCTAGCGTATAAGGGTCAAACCAAAAATAATCAGGTGTTCTAAAGGTATTTTGATACAGTTCTTTTTTAGTCACTTTATCACTGTTAGCTGTACTGGGTGAGAGAATTTCTATAATTACATTAGGATATTTACCATCTTCGTCCCAGACTACCCAACTTTTGCGGGTTTTTCTTTCTGTTCCTAAGACTACAAAAAAATCAGGTCCTCTTAAATTTTCATTTTTTTTCTGGTTAGGACTATAATAAATAGTTAAATTTCCCGCAGCATAGAAATCTGTTCTATCTTTCCATAACCATTCTAAACATTGTAGAAGTAAGATAATTTGTCTTAGATGCAGTTCGGTTTCCACGGGTGGTTCATCACTATATAAATCACTGGGGGGAAATATAACATCTGGGGAGATGTCTTTTGTTTGTTCTAAGTCTTGTGCAATCATCATATTGATATAGCATCAAGTAGTTATTGGTTGATTGTAGCATTAATTATACATTTGGTGGTAACTCAATCTGCATAATTTGAAACCGTTGTAGGGACAATTCATGAATTGTCCCTACTGTAATTTTCACCAAGTATCTATTTAATTTATCCAATATTCTTGTTTTCTTACCTTTGCACACTATTACTGTAATTATTAAACACTGGTGGAGATTGCGGTACAACAATTATTGGATTATAGATGAATGGCATCGGCATTGAAGGTGAGGAAGGTGAATATTGTGTGGGTGGATATGTAGGTGAATAAGAAGGCATGGATGATGGGGGATAAGAATTGTAATAGTTGGAATTACTAGGATAGTTACTATCTTGGGGTGGGTAAAATGAAGGTGTGTTAGTGGGAGTTGATTGTGGTGATAATAACCTATCAATCAATTGAGTACCTAATTTTTCTACCAGTGGACTCAGTTCAATAGCTGAGGCTTTTTGTGCATTGATAATAGATGTGCAGAATACAATCAAAATGCTAATTGTAACTTTATAATTCATGATTTTATTCCTATTTTTTTGAAGAAAATGTTGAATACTTAGGAGTAGGTAAATGTTACCTACTCCTAATTAATAATTGAGATTTAGTAGGAGAAAATTGATCTAGGGTTCACCCAATTTGGTGTCATGCCATAGCCCCAACCACTGTTGACATATCTTGTGGCCATCCCGAAGTGTAAGTGGGAGTTTCGACCCTAATCTCCAACATGACCGATTACATCACCTTTTGTAACTCGTTGCCCAACACGAACAATTGCATCAATATGGCCGTAATAGCCATACAGTTCTGAATAACCAGCACAATTTGAGTGTTTGATATTAGTAAAGCGATTCCAAATATTTGGGGTTGTTCTTGGTGTTCGTGCTTCCATTACTACCCCATCACAGATTGCTCTAACTTCTGTTCTGAAACTGGCTCGAAAATCCACACCATTGTGTCTATTTTGATGAGATCCTGCACAAATTCCTCCGAAATCACAACTAGAACTAAAAAGGGAAAGTGAAGATAAAGGTGTAACAGGAGAATTGTTTTGTGCAATCAATTGTTTAGAGGCTATTTGATGATTAATATGATTAGCGAAAGTAGCAGCATCAGCCGTTAATGGATTGACGATTACTGGTAAAGTGAGAATAGCAAGAGCTTTCATTACAGAATTTAATTGCATACGTTTTTTCCTCAGTTGTTTAACCCTAATTTTGCAGATAGTGATTTGTGAGAATCAATACCTTGCTCGTTTCTTGATAATCAAGTTAGCTCAATTACTTTGATTAGTAAAGGTCTTGAAAATAGCAATTTTCTGATTTTAATAACAAGAAATAACAGAAAATAAAAAGTAATAACAAGAAATAACAAAATCTAGAATAGGCTTTGATTTATGCAGGGGTTTAGCATTGCTGAACCCCTACCAGTTAAGGCTTATAAGGAAATATCAAGGTAATGTTACTATTTTTTGTTAGAGGTATTGACTATGTACTGAAGACTACTTATAATTGATTCTTATTTTAGTAATAACTAGGAAAGCCAATGCTTCAAGATGCCTTTTTAGAACGAATTTCACAACAGCTATATCCAAAGGAAAAAGAAACCTATGAGCAACTATGCTTTCCTTTGCGTTGGCATCCGCGCAACTACACACAGTCTCAAGGATTTATTTCCCAACAAATAGCTAAACAACTCAATATGAATACTGAAAGTAAATCATTTCAAAATCTTTCTTCAGGTCTTAGTTTATTTATTGCTAGGTCTGCTGATAAAATATGGAAAAATTTTCAAGAAGAAATGATTGCTGATGGTTTTACTGTAGAAAGAACTGGTCAAAGAGGACAACCTAGAAATGAAGATCAATCTCCTTATCATGTCACCTATCAATGGTTATGGGAGAAAAAGTTTCCCCGTATGGCTTGGGAGTTGGCTAAAAAAGAGGCTTATCCAGTAAAAGACGAAATGGAAATGATACCTTATGAAATACCTGTACCTGATGATAACCGCATGATTACTGCACGTATACCTAGAGAGGAAACTTTACAAAAGGAAAAAGACTATAGATTAAAACTGAATTTACCCAATACAGGTTATTTATTATTAATTAATGAAAGTGCTAATGGTGATAAATGCTTAATTTCTCCTTCTAAAGCCTATGCTGAAATTCCTTCTTGTCGTCTCTCTCAACCGCTTTATTTACCGCCTGATAATGATAGACACCGCGCTCCTTTAGCTTTTGGTACTGAAAAAGAGTTGTTTTTGGCGATTGTAACAGAGCAGGAGATTACATTATCCTGGATAAATGAATATTATCGTAATGAGGATGTAGATTTGGATGAACAGCATTTATTTGAAATTTTTCAAGATGTGGGTAAATTGTCTGATTGTCAGATATTTCAACGAGTTTTCAAAGTAAGTTAAATTTGAAATAAACTTTGCATATTATTTTAAAATAGGTGGCTATTATGGAAAACAAAATCATTGAAAAAATTGAATTATTGTTGAATAATGCAAATAAACTCTATGACCAACAAAAATCTTGTGACTCAATAAATTTACTAGTAGAAATTTATGAATTAATAAAAATACACTTACCCTATTTTCATGCAGATAGGGCAAATGCCTTACAAAAATTAGCAAAAATATACAAATTAATGGGGAAGTATGAAGATGCTGAACCTCTATATAAACAGTCTTTAAAAATTCGGAAAAATGTCTTAGGTGTTAATCATCCTGATACGGCAAATTCCCTAAATAATTTAGGATTATTGTATGAATTAATGGGGAGATATCAAGACGCTGAACCTCTGTATAAAAAGGCTTTAAAAATTCGGAAAAAAATCTTAGGTATTAATCATCCTGGTACGGCATCTTCTCTAGATAATTTAGGATTATTGTATAAATTAATGGGGAGATATCAAGACGCTGTACCTCTCATTGAAAAGGCTTTAGAAATTCGGGAAAATATTTTAGGTATTAATCATCCTGATACGGTAAATTCCCTAAATAATTTAGGATTATTATATGAATTAATGGGGAGGTTTGAAGATACTTTACTCCTCTATGAACGGGCTTTAGAAATAAGTAAAAATGTCTTAGGTATTAATCATCGTGATACGGCATCCTCTCTAAATAATTTAGGAGCATTATATAAATCAATGGGGAGATATGAAGATGCTGAACCCCTATATCAACAGGCTTTAGGAATTCTAAAAAATATCTTAGGTATTAATGATCGTTATACAGCAATTTCTCTAAATAATTTAGGAACATTGTATTTATCAATGGGGAGATATGAAGATGCTGAACCTCTATATCAACAGGCTTTAGAAATTCTAAAAAATATCTTAGGTATTAATCATCCTGATACGAGAATTTTTCTACATAATTTGGGAGTATTGTATTCATTAATGGGAAGGTATAAAGATGCTGAAAATCTGTATCAACAGACTTTAGAAAACTTGGAAAATATCTTAGGTATTAATCATCCTGATATAGCAACTTTTCTCTATGATATAGGAATATTGTATTCATCAATGGGAGATTATGAATATGCTTATAAATTCATGAAACAATATTTTGATATTGAATTAAATTTAATTTCTCAAATTTTTAAACTTAGCAATGAAGCACAACGTTTGAATTATTTGCATAGAAATTACTATAATTTCGAGGGTTTTATCTCTCTTATTTTTCAATATCTCGCCAATTCCTCAAAAGCTATACACTCAGCTTTTGAATTAATCCAAAAACGTAAGCTAATCGTTACAGAAATCACTATTTTACAAAAAAATGCTCTTTTGTCATGGCGTTATCCTCACCTAAACACACTCTTTAAAGAATATCAAGAGAAAACAAAAATAATCATTAACTTAACCTTTCAAAATCTCACAGAAGTAGAACAAGACTATCGTAATCAACTCATTAAAGAACAACAAAAAATTGAACAAGAACTCAGTCGGCAAATTCCTGAATTAAACATTGAACAAAAGTTACTAAAAATAGATTGCCGTGCGGTTGCATTAGCACTACCATCAGGTTCAAGCCTATTAGAATTTGTGCAGTTAAATGTTTTTGATTTTAAAGCAATTCCCGCTAATGGTGATACTCAGTGGAAACCTGCGCGTTATCTAGCTTTTATCTTACCCGCAGGACAACCAGATAACATACAAATGATTGATTTAGGAGAAGCTGATAATATTGATCGTCTGATTAAAGTGTTTCGAGAAAATATCATTCTAGAAAGATCAGATGGTGATAAAAGAATGATTACAAAAAACATACCCACGCAAGAGAAACTAAATAAAATTAAAGATAATCCAGAATTAAACGAAGTATTTCAGAATAAACAACAATTAAAACAACTGCTATTTGATCCTATTCAAAAATACTTACCCGCAGATACTCAAAAATTAATCATTGCTGCTGATGGACAATTAAACTTACTTCCCTTTGAAATTTTACCCATCAATAATCATCAATATTTAATGGATAAATACACCATTAGTTATTTGAACGTGGGACGGGATCTCATCCGCTTAAAATTCCCCAGTAACATCCAACCTACCCAAGCTCTAATTATTGCCAATCCTGACTATAACCTCAGCGATGAAACTGCTATCACTTCCCAAGATATAACTACACAAACTCAGGTAAACGTAGATATTACTTATTCTGATCTCTGCAAATCTCAACCAGGAGGTCAATTTGCACCCCTACCCGGAACATTTTTAGAAAGTGTAGAAATATCTAAATATTTAGGTGTCACTCCCAATACTGAAAAAAACGCCTTAGAATCTCTGGTCAAATCTCAATTATCTCCCCGCATTTTGCATATTGCTACACATGGCTATTTTCTCCCCATCGAATACCTAAAACCTTTAGAAAACACTCCTTTTTCTCAATTAGACAGCCTACATCGAGCCGGAATGCAAAACATCCAAAATCCACTTTTAAGGGCAGGATTAGCCTTTGCAGGAGCAAATACAGCATTAAATGGTAGTAAACTCCCCCCAGCAGCAGAGGATGGTATTCTTACCGCCCAAGATGTAGCCACTTTATTAGATTTAAGAGGGACCGAATTAGTAGTATTATCTGCCTGTGAATCAGGTTTAGGAGATGTCAAATTAGGGGAATCTGTACAGGGTTTAAGACACGCATTTATTCAAGCAGGGGCAAAAAGTTTAATTGTCAGTTTATGGGCTGTGAGTGATATTGCTACGGCGATTTTAATGGGAAGGTTTTATCATTATTATTTAGAGGATAAATTACCTGTAGGTAAAGCATTAGAACAGGCGAAAAGATATGTCCGTAATTTAACTGTGAGGCAAATGCGAGATACTTGGTTAACTAAAGAAAAGATTGAATATGTAGGGCGATATAGTCCTAAATCAGAGGATAATTTACGGATATTGGCTAATGATGACAACGATTATCAACCTTATAAACATCCGAAATATTGGGCGGCGTTTATTTGTTTGGGATTAGCAGATTAGTAGATCCCCGACTTCTTACTTTAATTATGTCAATAAATGATGATCTAATCTGAGAAGTCGGGGATCTTAGGTTTTTGTTTACTGTTGCAGATCCCCGACTTCTAATATTCAATAATATGTGGCAAAAATTATTAAATAAGAAGTCGGGGATCTTATTTACTAACCACCACCAAAAACTTCAACATTTGCAAATACACAAACGGGTGAACCATGTCCTACCCAAATTGCTTGGTTAGGTTCTCCTTTTCCACAGAAAGGTGTACCGTACATTTGCCAATTTGAATCATTTCCAACTTTAATTAAACTATGCCAAAATTCTGGTGTAGTGGCTCTATAATTAGGATTACGAAGGGTTTTAGTAAGTTTACCGTTTTCAATTAATTTAGCGTATTCGCAACCAAACTGAAATTTATAACGTTGATCATCAATTGACCAAGAACGGTTAGATTCCATGTAAACACCATGTTCTATATCCGCAATCATTTCCGTAAAATTGGCGGTTCCTGGTTCTAAATTTAAGTTAGCCATTCTATCAATTGGGGGTCGATTCCACGAGGAAGCACGCGCACAAGCAACCCCTGGTAAATTGGCTCTGGCTTGACTTTCTAAACTCCCTAAACCTCTTTGTAAAATACCATCCTTAATAATATATTCTCTGGTTGCTTTTGCACCAGTGTCATCAAAACCATAACTAGCAAATTCACCTTCTACTGTGGGGTCAAAGGTGATATTCATTAAAGGTGAACCATATTGTAGTTTGCCAAAATCGTTGTTGGTGACAAAACTACCCCCAGCGTAGTTGCGCTCATCTCCTAAAATGCGGTCAATTTCTAAAGGATGACCGACACTTTCATGAATTTGCAGCATCATTTGGTCTGGGGCTAAAACTAAATGAGTGCGAGTATTTGGACATTCTTCGGCTGTTAATAATTCTAATGCCTGTTCACCAATTTGTTGTACTTGATGCCATAGGTTATCTTGTTTTAATAATTCCCATCCACCTTGGTAACAATTGGCGTGCATTCCGTGATTGCTGCGCTGTTGAACAACTGCACCATCTTGGGCAATTACGCCAAAATGTGTACCCAAGGAAATAATTTTTTGGTAAACTTCTGAGCCGTTACTACTAACAAACCAAGTCTCTTTTTCGCTAGTGTTAATATTGGCTGTAGTTTGAACAATTTTTTCGTTAATTTTCAGGTGGTGGCAAATACGAATTAATAAATCGTTGATTTCCCCTGGACTAATAGCATCTAATGGTTCAAAGAAAGGTGAGTTATATTCACCCACGACTTTAGGACGGGTATTTTCACTAAAGGGATATATCCAAAATTCACCAGCTGCAAGTGCCTGTTTATAGGCTATTTCGGCTGCATTTTGCAATGATGATAATGTTAAGGAGTTAGTAGCAGCATAACCCAAACTACCATTAACCATGACTTCAATCATTGCTCCCATTGTCAATGATTTACCATTGCTTTTGGGTAAGCCATCACGAACATAATGGTTTCTGGCTGTTTCTTTGACGGCTCGAATACCGATCCAATCAGCAGGAATGTTAAGATGAGAAATGGCGGTTGTTAATTCTGACCACATAGCGGAAATTATATAAAGACTGGTAAATTATTATGCTTAACACAAAAGTTATATTATAAACACAACTTAGGTTAAATTTTTGGTAATTGAAATATTTTAACTAAGAATTTTCACTTATTTAGTCAGGGTCAATTATCTAACTCAATAGCATCTGATTTACTCTGAGATTGAGCTAACATTTTTGGGTGCAGATACAGATTTTCTAACAATACTGATACACCCGCAACCCAAGGGGGGACAATTACAGCGCCAATAATACCTAAAACCTGTGTTCCTCCTAATACTGCCAAGAGTTGATACAAAGGATGAACGCTGACTGATGAACCTACCAGCAAGGGATCAAGTACGTAAGTTTCTATATTTTGAATGATTACAAATAACAACAGCACCCATAAAAAAGTCAATCCTCCTTGGGGAATAGCGACAATTAACGCCGGAATTGCCCCTAAGACTGGACCGATGAAGGGAATCAAATTTGTAAATCCAGCAATTACACCGAGTGCTAAAGCAAATTCTGATAGTCCTAAAACACTTAAACTCAGGGTGATGACAAAACCTAAAATAGCGGAAACCAAAACTCGACCTTGAACATAACCTCCCATGCGGCGAGAAATTGGCGCAACTTGATCTGCGAGGCGTTTGTCCCAAGGTTGGGGAAATAAATCTGCTAAACCTTTGACTAAATTGCTACTACCAGCAACCATGTACCCTGAAATTACTAAAGCTAAAATTAGATTCAACACACCCCCAACAATGCCACGAGTCAAGCCGAAGGAACGCACAAGCAGCTGCTTACTAGAACTAAATACCCACCTGGTGAGGGACTGAAGATCAAGAAATTGCTCAATTGTCTCGATTTGCGTGATTCCCATTTGCATAGCCAGATTTTCAGTTGTAATCTGCAAATTTTCTAAGTAAATGGGCAATTTATTAGCTAATCGTTGAATTTGCTCAGAAACAGATGGTCCAATAATTAAACCGGCCCCAATCAATCCAGCAATCAAGGTAATATACACGACTATTACACCTAACCAACGGGGAATGCGTAATTTTTCTGCTGAGTTAACTATGGGAGCGATCGCTGATGCTAAAACTACAGCAACCATTAATGTTACCAACAAACTCCGTAGTTGCCACATCAGAACTATCAGACAACTAACGGCAACAATTAACAACAGTTCTGAAAGGGTAATAGTTTTGCGCTTTTCTATCATGTTTGGGGACTGGGGACTGGGTAGAATAAACTTCTAAATCTTGCCTTTTGCCTTTATGAACGATGCCAACGTGTACCTTCTTTGCTATCAATTAATTCAATTCCTTGGGCTTTTAGTTGATCTCTAATTCGATCAGATTCAGCAAAATTCTTGGCTTTTCTTGCTTCTTTTCTTTGTTGAATTAAATCTTCAATTTCCGCATCACTTATACCATCAGTTGCAGGTTTTTCTTCTTCTATTTTGGCAGTTAAACCTAAAACATCTGCTAGTGTTAACAGAGTTTGCCATTGTTTCAGTAATTCATCTGCGGGAGTTTCTGTTTTTCCTTGATGAACAATAATATTTCCTTCCTTCCTTAATTCTTTAGCTAATTCAAAAATTACCGCTAAACCACCGGGAAAATTAAAATCATCATTGACTGCTGTGGTAAATTTCTCAACTTCCGTTTTATCAAGTTTAGCGTTATTTATTTCTAGATTTTCCCAACCTAACTGTTTACCGTGCTGATAGCCAAATAACAAACCTTCTTTGATAGTATGCCAGCCGTTTGTTGCTGCTAAAATTGCTTCATCGGTGAAATCAATGGGCTTGCGATATTGTGCCATTAACACAAATAATCTTAATGCCATCGGGTCAACACCACGATCTAATAAATCGCGGATTGTGGTAAAATTGCCTAAAGATTTAGACATTTTTTCCCCATCAACTTTGACCATCCCGTTATGTAACCAATAATTAGCTAAAGGTTTACCGGTTACTGCTTCTGATTGGGCAATTTCGTTTTCATGGTGTGGGAAAATTAAGTCAGCACCACCAGCATGAATATCAATGGTATCACCCAAGCGATCGCGCACCATTGCCGAACATTCAATGTGCCATCCGGGACGACCTTTACCCCAAGGTGACTCCCAAGCAGGTTCGGAAGGTTTTGCAGCTTTCCATAAAGCAAAATCAAAGGGGTCTTTCTTCTTTTTATATTCTGCGTCTTCTACATTTACCCGTTCACTCGCACCAGCTTGTAAATCTTCTAATTTGCGTCCCGAAAGTTTGCCATATTCCGCAAAATTCCGCACCGCATAATAAACATCACCATCCGCAGGATAAGCAAAACCTTTTTGTTCTAAATCATGAATTAATCTTTTAATACCATTCATTGTATGGGTAGCACGGGGATATTCATCAGCTTCTTTAATTCCCAAACGTGCCATATCTTCAAAATATGCCTTAATAAAGCGTTCGGATACCGCTTCCATCGTCGAATTTTCTGAGCGTGCGCGGTTAAGAATTTTATCATCAACATCCGTAAAATTCTGTATATAGCGCACATCATAACCGATAAACTGAAGATATCGACGCACTATATCCCAAACAATACAAGCTCTAGCATGACCCAAATGGCAATAGTCGTAAACCGTAACACCGCAATAATACATCTTTACCTTCCCATCTTCGACGGGGGTAAACGGTTCTTGACGACGGGTGAGAGTATTGTAAATAGATAGGGTCATAATAGAGGAATAAGGCATCTAACGATCAGCAATGATAACGTAAGTTGCGAGTAACCGGATAGGTAAGTGAAACTGAATTAAGAGCGATCGCTCTCTTCATCTATGATATCTGATGTAGTTCTACAGATAATTCCAAGTAATATCATGTAATACCTTCACCACAGCTTAGTAAATTATGATTCAAGCTTTACCCAAAACTAAACCAGTAACTTTTACTGAGTTTGGCGAATGGAAACCAGAAGCAAAGTATTATGAATTACATAATGGCGTAATTATTGAAATGAATCAACTTTTAGGTTTTCATGAGTGGATTATCCTTTTTTTAAATAGAAAAATCTCGTCTGAATACATACGGCTAGACTTACCCTATGGAATAGCAAAAAGTGTTTTTGTTTCAGCAACATTTCCAGAGTGAAAATTAACAGCTAATCAGATTTTTCAAGCTGTTATGTAAATTAATGCTGTAAATCAGCAATGCCAAGTAGCCAAAATCAGGCTAACATTCAAAATAGACCTAAATCCTACTTCATGATTATGCCATCAGCAGTTACTACCGAATCTCACCCAATGGAAGCTCCCAAGCAAGGATTACCGGTAACAATTATTACGGGATTCCTTGGTAGCGGCAAAACAACTTTACTCAATCATATTTTGACTAATCAGCAAGGAGTAAAAACCGCTGTTTTAGTCAACGAATTTGGCGAAATTGGTATTGATAACGAATTAGTTGTTGCTACCGATGAAAATATGGTGGAACTCAGCAATGGTTGTATTTGTTGCACCATCAACAACGACTTAGTTGATGCTGTTTACAAAGTTTTAGAACGGGAAGAAAAGCTAGATTATCTAGTTGTAGAAACCACTGGACTAGCAGATCCTTTACCTGTAGCAATGACATTTCTGGGTTCAGAACTGCGAGATTTAACTCGTTTAGATTCCATCATTACTGTAGTTGATGCAGCCAATTATAGCTTAGATTTATTCAACTCCCAAGCCGCACTTAGTCAGATTACTTATGGTGATGTGATTCTGCTCAATAAAGCCGATTTAGTTGATGAAACTACTTTACAGGAATTAGAAAGCAAGATTAACGATGTGAAGGAAGGATCAAGAATTATTAGAACTACAAATTCTCAAGTTCCACTTCCTTTAATCCTCAGCGTTGGTTTGTTTGAATCTGATCAATATTTTGATTCAGAAGAACACGAACACGATCATCATGATCACGATGATCACGATCATTCTGACTGCGGTCATGAACATCACGACCATGATCATTCTACCTGTGAACATGACCATCATGATCATGAACATCATCACCACCATTCTGACCACTTAGAAAATGATGGTTTTATCTCTATATCTTTCCAAAGTGATAAACCTTTTTCAATTAGAAAATTTCAGTATTTCTTAGATAACCAACTACCCACAAATGTCTTCCGTGCTAAGGGCATTATGTGGTTTGAGGAAAGTCCCCAACGCCATATTTTCCACCTGTGCGGTAAACGCTTCACCATTGATGATGATCAGTGGAAAGGTGAACGCAAAAACCAAATAGTGTTGATTGGTCAAAATTTGGATCAAGAAACTTTACTCAACCAACTAGAAAACTGCCTTTGTCTTCCTTCAGTTAGCAAAGGTAAAGGATTTGGGAAATAGTCATTAGTTACTTGTCAGGTCTTAGTTGTCAGTGGTATAGAAAAAACAACTGACAACTAAAATGAATAAGCACCATGCGCGTTATCGTTCAACGAGTGAAATCATCTCAAGTTACTGTAAATGGCGAAATTGTCGGTAAAATCGGCAGAGGGTTAAATTTACTCGTTGGTATTTCTAATACTGATACTGATGCCGAACTTGACTGGATGGTTCGTAAATGCTTGGAATTGCGGCTATTTCCTGATGATGAGGGTGGTGACAGATGGCAAAAATCTGTACAAGAAATTAACGGTGAGTTATTAGTAGTTAGTCAGTTTACGCTTTATGGTGATTGTCGTAAAGGCCGTCGTCCTTCTTTTGACCGTTCTGCTGTACCCACATTGGCTGTCGATTTGTATAATCGTTTTGTATCAAAGTTAAAAACAAGCGGTTTACGGGTGGAAACTGGTCAATTTGGCGCAATGATGCAAGTAGAGATTCAAAATGATGGACCTGTTACTTTGATCCTGGAGAAAGAAGCTATTTAGCTCTCTAATCTTGCTAAACTAACTAAAACTAAGAAACATATTCAAGCACGATAGCCAAATGCCTACTGTAAGATGAGAGAATATTAACTTAAAGATCATAAAACTTAAAATTCATTCATCATGGCAAAAATCCAGTTTTCTAGAGGCGTTGACGAAACAGTAGTTCCAGATGTACGCTTAACGCGATCGCGGAGTGGTGATCAAGGTACAGCAACGTTTATTTTTACCAATCCCAACATTTTGAGAGAAGGTAGCACAGACGAAATCACGGGGATGTACATGGTTGACGAAGAAGGTGAAATTCTGACTCGTGAAGTCAAGGGCAAATTTATCAACGGTAAACCGGAAGCATTAGAAGCGGTTTACTTGATGAAAACCCTTGAAGAATGGGAACGCTTCATGCGCTTTATGGAACGCTACGCTGAAGAAAACGATCTGGGATTAAGCAAATCTTAAGTAATCATCAGTCATTGGTCAGTGGCCAGTGGTCATTGACTAAAGGCTAAAACCTCAGTATCTATGAAACTGCAACCCCATCCAGACTCACTAGAAATGACGGTAACTTGTGCGGTTATCACTGTTAGTGATACGCGCAACCCAGAAACAGATAAAAGTGGTCAACTGATCCAGCAATTATTGTTAACAGCTAATCATGTTATTGCCGATTATATAATTATTAAAGATGAACCCGCCCAGATTCAACAACAGATAGAAATTTTGGGTAAAAATGTAAATTTAGATGCTTTAATTTTTAATGGGGGGACAGGAATTGCACCCAGAGATACCACCTACGATGCGATCGCCAAGTTGTTAGAAAAAACTTTACCGGGATTTGGTGAGTTATTTCGTTTTTTAAGCTATCAAGAAATTGGTTCACGAGCGATAGCTTCTCGCGCTGTCGCTGGTATTTATCAAAATAAAATTATCTTTTCTCTTCCCGGTTCTAGTAACGCTGTACGACTGGGAATGGAAAAACTGATTTTACCAGAATTGGTGCATTTGGTAAAACAGGTGACGGAATAAGTAAACTATCAAAAGCAAAACCTAAAAATCAATGAGTGAAAAAATTCAATGGACCGCTGAAGCCGAAGCTAAACTCAAAGATATTCCCTTCTTTGTTCGTCCTTTTGCCCGCAAAAAGATTGAAACTTATGCTCAAGATCATAGTTTATCTCTAATCACAATCGAGATTTACGAACAGGTTAAGAAACAATTCAACAAAAAATACGACTAAAAAATCTTGAACAGGAAAATAAAAACCCCCTAATCTATAGGAGGTTTATCATTTTTTCTTCGTTGATTTGTTAAGACTCTTAAAATTTAATAAATGTCAAGCAGATGGTAGCCAAAATTGCAGCAATTATATAAAATGCACCAACTACTTGCAATTCTGACCAACCAGTTAATTCTAAGTGATGGTGTAGAGGAGCCATTTTAAACAGACGCTTACCTTTCCCATCTGGCCCTTTGGTAGCTTTGTAATAACTGACTTGCGCCATCACAGACAGAGTTTCTACAAAGAAAATACCGCTGAGAATGAACAGGGCTACTAAGCTATTAGTCAGTAGTGCCACAGCAGCCAGCGCACCACCCAAAGCCAGAGAACCAGTATCACCCATGAAAACACGGGCTGGGTTGCGGTTATGGGCTAAAAATCCTAAGCAACTACCACTCATAGCCGCACAGAATATCATCAGTTCTGGTGAAGTCGGTGCAATTACAGCGCCTAAAGCGAAGATAGCGATCGCAACTGTTCCCCCCGCTAACCCATCAATCCCATCAGTTAAATTAGTAGCGTTACTTTCCGCTACCAATACAAAACCAGCCAAAGGCCAAAAAAGTAATCCTAAAGGCAAGGAAAAGCCAACCACAGGTAAGGCGATATTTGTTATACTAAAATCTCTATTCAACATCATCCACAGACAGAAACAAGCTGCAAAAATAATCTGCAAAGCAAGTTTCATCGTCGGAGATATACCTTTATTTGATTTACGACGTAAAATTTGCCAATCGTCTATCCAGCCTATAAAACCATAGCTGAGTGTTAACACAGAAACAGCAACTACATCTTGAGCAAAGTTAGACAAGATACAAGCAATTGTCACAGCTACAGGTATGAAAAAAACACCACCCATCGTTGGAGTACCAGCTTTTTTCAGATGTGCTTGCGGTCCATCTTCCCGAATAATTTGCCCTGTTTTCAATGCTTGGAGCAATGGTACAACCCAGTAGCCAGCAGCAGCAGCACCCACAGCACACAACAAAAACGGCATGGTGAGCGAGCTAGTTTGCCAGAATACTCTATGTCCCATTGAATCTAAAATCAATGCAGCTGTAGTCAGCGCAAGGGCTAACAGAGAGGCCAGCCCGATTCCAGAAATGTTCAATCCTTGGTTTGGAGATAATTTAGCGTCCACAGAAAATTTCCCTTCACTCCACACTTAAAAAAACCGAAAACCGAAACATTGATAAAACCCAGTCCCCAAAATCCTCAAGGCTAATCCTCATCTAAGCTGATATCACTATCATCATAGTCAAGGTCACCAATTCCATCTTCTCCCACCAAAAAGTCAGATATTTCTGCTTCTTGTTCCGAAAAAGTCGATTCGTTAAAGTCACGCGCTATGAGACGGCCGCTAGACTGCAACCAGTCCAACATTGAGGACTCTGGCTTCAAGGGAATTACAGTAGCTCTCTGGTTCCGGGGATGCTCACGCAGGGGAGAATTTAACATATCAACGAAGTCAGTAAGAGGTTTATGTAACTGGACATTAAGAGTCTATCATTTGATACGGGATAATTTAGTTAATGATTCAACTCTTTGATTGATCAATCCGGTACTGGAACAAAAAAAATTATTTAATAAGCCTATGCCAAACGGCAAACCATTTTTGGTGAATTGCACAGACATATACGTAGAACATTAACCTGTTGTTAATCCTGATTTCATAGATTTCATAGTTATATTTTGAGGCAAAACGTGATGATCACAAAATCTGCTCTCTTGGATGCAATTGCTGGTACAAATCGGGGTTTGCTGGCAACTGAAACCCAAAAACAAGCTATCTTAGCTGCGATCGCTAGTTTAGAAGACTTTAACCCAACACCACACCCAATGGAAGCCAGGCACTTACTAGAAGGTGATTGGCGACTACTTTACACCACTAGCAAAGCTTTATTGAACCTGGATCGTTTTCCCTTTTGTAAACTTGGTCAAATTTACCAAAGTATTCGAGTAGAAACTACCAGTGTTTATAACATTGCTGAAATTTATGGACTACCTTCTTTGGAAGGATTAGTCAGCGTAGCCGCTAAATTTGAACCAGTTTCCGAACGTCGAGTTCAAGTTAAGTTTCAGCGTTCTATTATTGGCTTACAAAGGTTAGTTGCCTACCAGTCACCCGCAACCTTTATCCAACAGATTGAATCAGGCAAAAAATTTGCTGCTCTTGATTTTCCTATCAACAGCGACCAACAACAAGGATGGTTGGATATCACTTATCTAGACAATGATCTCCGTATTGGCAGAGGTAACGAGGGGAGTGTCTTTGTTTTAAGCAAGGCATCAAAGGCATAAGGAGTTTATTCGCAAGAAGTGTTTGCGAACGACCTTATTCTATTATAGCTACTTTGTCAAGTAGAGTCTGATACTTTTATCAGGGGACTGGGGACTGGGGACTGGGGGGAGAAACTTATTCCCTGTTCCCTATTCCCTGACTCATGACAAATAACTTAACAAATACTCTAGTAAAGACCTTCAGGTAGTAGAGTGAAAACAATTAGCCCTAATTTATTTGATCATTCAAAGGGAAGATAATCATGGTTCAACGTGGCTCTAAAGTACGCATCCTTCGTCCAGAATCCTACTGGTTTCAAGATGTAGGCACAGTCGCTACCATTGACCAAAGCGGCATCAAGTACCCTGTAATTGTCCGGTTCCCTAACGTCAATTACGCTGGGATCAATACCAACAACTTTGCCTTAGATGAATTAGTAGAGGTGGAAGCACCCAAAGCTAAGGCAGCTAAAAAGTAAGCAGCATAACAGTGCTGAGTGCTGAGATAAAAACATGGAAAAGCGGTAAACTAATGCTAATTCCATGCCCTCAATTGATTTTTGAGTCATACCTCTGAACTAAACACCCAGCACTCGTTACTCTGGAAATGCCTGAACTGCCTGAAGTTGAAACAGTCCGACGGGGTTTAAATCAATTAACCCTAAACCAAGAAATTACGGGGGGAGATGTGCTGCTACAACGCACCATCGCCTACCCTTTTTCTGTTGATAAGTTTATAGAAATCATTAAAACAAGTACCATTAAATCCTGGCATCGTCGCGGTAAATATCTTTTAGCTGAACTCTCCCCATCTTCCTGGTTGGGTGTTCATCTGCGAATGACGGGTCAATTATTATGGCAGAACAAAGATGAACCCTTACACAAACACACACGAGTAAGATTATTTTTTGGGGAACAGCAAGAATTACGCTTTGTTGACCAGCGCACATTTGGACAAATGTGGTATGTTCCCCCTGGTGTGCCGGTAGAAAGTATTGTTACAGGTTTAGCAAAACTGGCTGTAGACCCATTTTCACCAGAATTCACCGTTGAGTATTTAGCGAATAAGCTGCAAAAATCTCGTCGTCCTATTAAAACTGCGCTGTTAGATCAGTCGATAGTTGCAGGATTAGGTAACATTTATGCTGATGAGGCTTTGTTTAAAAGTGGCATTTTACCCACAACCCTCTGTACAGAATTACGCAGCGAACAAATTGAACCTTTAAGATCAGCGATAATTCAAGTTTTATCCGCAAGTATTGCCGCTGGTGGGACAACTTTTAGTAATTTTCTCAATGTTAAAGGCGTTAACGGAAATTATGGCGGTGAAGCATGGGTTTATAACCGCACTGGGGAACCTTGTAAAATTTGTGGTAATGTGATTGCGCGTATTAAGTTAGGTGGGCGTTCTAGTCATTTTTGTTCCCAATGTCAGAAGTAGGGAACACCTAATAGGTGGCAGTAAAGAGTTTTTCCTGATGACCGCTGCATTGTTATCAGCTTTCTTGTTCAAATAACAGTGATAGCGAAGTGCTTTGTAGGAATCGCCATTAGTTGGATACAAGAGGTTGACAAAGGATTTAAAATTTGTTATGATAATTTTGATAAGGAAGAACTATCTTGTAACAAACAAATTTGGACTTCTTCCAAAACCGCTTACTTGATCGTAGGTGGTTATATTTTTTTAGGAAAGAAATTGTGCCTTTGGATCTTGGCACGATATAAAATTATGAATAAAAGCGTTTATAAATTATGAGGGGAACTAATGGCGGTTAAAAAAGGAAATATGGTTCGCGCTATCCGTGAGAAATTGGAAAATAGTGTAGAAGCTAAAGCTAGTGATTCCCGCTTTCCTTCCTATTTATTTGAAAGTCAGGGGGAAGTGGTAGATATCAAGGGTGATTACGCTTTGGTTAAGTTCGGGAAAGTAGCAACGCCGAATATTTGGTTAAAGTTGGAACAGTTGGAAGAGTTTGTATAACAAACATAGTTCATAGTTGTGCTTTAACGTAAAAGCTATAAGCAAGGTGGGTTCCGTTGTCACTAACCCACCCTACGATGATTGAATTATCGCCATCATAGAGAAATTATGTCTGATTCCCCATCTTCCCCAGTTTTATGTAAATCTCCCCGTGTGACTGTTGTGGGTGCTGGTAGGGTTGGCAGTACCTTAGCCCAACGCATTGCAGAGAAAAATCTCGCTGATGTGGTGTTGTTGGATATTGTCGAAGGAATGCCTCAAGGTTTAGCTTTAGATTTGCTAGAAGCGCGGGGACTTGAGTTACATAATCGGCAAATTAGCGGTACTAATAATTATGCAGATACGGCTAATTCAGCAATTGTGGTAATTACGGCTGGTTTTCCCCGCAAACCGGGGATGAGTCGGGATGATTTGCTGAAAATTAATGCCAAGATTGTGGTTGAGGCAGCAAAAAATGCGATCGCACATTCTCCCAATGCTATTTTTATTGTTGTCACCAATCCTTTGGATGTGATGACTTATTTAACTTGGCAAGCTACAAATTTACCCAGAAATCAGGTAATGGGCATGGCTGGGGTGTTAGACTCAGCTAGGTTTGAAACTTTCATTGCTTTAGAATTAGGAGTTTTACCTGCGGATGTCAAAGCGATGGTTTTGGGTAGTCACGGTGATTTAATGGTTCCTTTAGCCCGTTATGCCACTGTCAATGGTATTCCTATTACAGAATTGTTAGATGCAGAAACAATTGAACGTTTAGTACAAAGAACCCGCAACGGTGGCGCAGAAATCGTGGAATTAATGCACACAGGAGGCGCGTTTTTTGCTCCTGCTTCTGCTACCTCCCTGATGGTAGAATCAATTTTATTAAATCAGTCGCGGTTGTTGCCAGTGGCAGCTTATTTACAAGGTGAATATGGTTTAAATGATCTTGTAATTGGTGTGCCTTGTCGTTTGGGATGCGGCGGAATTGAGAGCATTTTGGAATTGACTCTCAGCGATGAAGAAAGGGCAGCTTTGCAAACTTCAGCGGAGTCAGTGAGGAGCAATATTGAGAGGGCGCAGGAAGTTTTGACAGTTTTAGAATAATTTTTTATTTTCCTGTATCCCTGTTCTGTCAGATTGGGAAAATGCAATACCTGATTTTTATTTTCCTGTATCCCTGTTCTGTCAGATTGGGAAAATGCAATACCTGAAAGGTTTACGGGGCTTTGGCTTTGACATTTTATACAGCAATTTTATTTTTTAATACATAAAAAAGCGCCCAACTTTGATGAAATAAGAGTTACAAAAGATGGATTAGATTATTGTTTTCCGAGAGTGACAAAGCAGGGTTAATATTTCCATTAAAAAACAAAGGGCAGTGAGCTACTGCCCCCTCAAATATTCTCCTTCATCAGCAATATTTTTGTCAGCTTATTAGTAGCGATATTCCTCATCGGCTGGGTCGCCGTAGGGGTCTTGGCTGAAATTATCAAAGAGGGTTAATTTGATTGCTCACGGCTAATTATTTCAACTTAAATTCATCAAACTTAATGACCTCTGAATTAGGTTTTCTAGTATCAAAACGATAGCTACTAATAGTACCTGTTCCTGTGTCGAAGATGCTGAAAACTGTAATATCATTACTAGCAATATAAGGTAGCGGCTTGCTATCTTCTCCTAACAATGGAGAAATGGTTGGTATTATTGGTTCTAGCCCATTGGGATCACCTATTTCAGTATAATCCTCTTGATAGCCTGTTGGTACTTCTCGCTTTCTTTCACCCCAAGCTGCACCGTAAGAATTACCAACATTAGAAGTTTCTAGAAAGTGCATTCCGCTTGAACTTACAAAGCGATTCCATAAATGGGAATGGCCATAAAATACTAACTGCACTTTAGCAGCTTCTAATAAAGGAATAACATCACGAATAATATAATCTGCATTTTTGGGATATTCATAACGAATAGCTTTGATATTTCCTGCTTCATACCGTTTAATGATAGTCACAGGATTCGTATAAGCTGGAACAATATTATCACCCAAAGTATGAGGCGGATGATGGAACATGACAACTTTATATTTTGCCTGTTTAAATTCAGGACTATTTAATTCTTCCTGAAGCCAATTATATTGTTCACTACCTTGAAAAATAGGTTCATAAATTAACTGTCCGTAACCCCAATTCTCAGGATCATTAAAATCTTTTTCTGGTTCTATATATCTGCCTTTACGTTCTGACTTTAATTGAGGAGGTCGCCACATATTCGTAATATACAAAACCACTAGGCGCACATCACCAAAATTCACTGCATAATAGGTTTTTCCACCCGTTTTAGTTTCAGGTAAAGTAAAAATTTCTTCGTATGTGACAGTATTAAAAGAATTATCTTTTAAAGATTTTTCCCCATACAATTTTTCAGCAACTACACGAGGAATCGTATCATTAAATTCATCATCTAAACTTCCCGTTCTGGCATATCTCCCCATGACTTCATGATTACCAATACAAGTAAACATAGGGGCATTTTGAATAATTTTACCACCTGTGTAAGTGAATTTTACACCGTTATGTTCCATTTGATAATTAGCGCGACCTTGCAAACCTGGAAATAAAGCATTTCCGCGATTATCATCAAACCATTCTGAAGCGCGGTCTGGAACATTGACTAAATCTCCTGCGAACCATACTCCGTCAACTCTTCCTACAGTTTCTACCACTTTTTGGAGATTTGCGGCCGTCATCGGTTTTAATTGATGATCTGAGGTGAGGAGAATTTTTAAAGGTGTACCGGGTTTTGGAGTAGGTGCAAGGGTAAAAACTTTGCTGCTAACCTTTTCTCCATCCTCTCTTGTACTCGTGACATAATAGGGAACTCGCACATTTGGAGTTAAACCCGTAACTTCGGCTTCATGTCGCCAAATTTCACGTTTTACGGGTTGTTGATAAATTTGCCCGTTTTCAGTTTGATTTGCTACTCTTGATAGTTGATCTTCTCTAGTGCGGCTCAGTTTGGTAGTTTTTGCAATTAAACTGTGATCAAGTTTCTCACCGGAGATAACTAAATGTTGATCACCTGCAAACTCAGTAAACCAAACTACTCGTACAGAATTTTCTGTTGGTAGTTGCAAAAATGGATCTGTCAGCAGTTGCAGTGGTGATATCATGATTATTTTAGCAAAGGAACTCACACTTATTAAGGTCAAATATATTACCAGAAAAAGTACAGTTATTAGGGAAATTTTCCGGCTGTTGTAGCGAGAGTAATTATTTAATTTAAATGCAAAAACTTTAAATGCAAAACTTCCCAGGAGATTTATGAATTTTAAAAAATCACAACTGCAAATTCTCATCATGTATGGATTGTTGGCAGCGATCGCACTGTTTACCCTTTTCCCCTTATTATGGTTAATTAGCACAGCCTTAAAATCCCCTACAGAAAATATTTTACAATCTCCACCACAGTTATGGCCGAGTCAACCGACTTTAGAGAACTTCACTCGTGTTTGGCAATCTCTACCTTTTGGACAATATTTATATAACAGTATTCTGGTGGCTTTATTGACTGTGGGATTGAATCTGCTGTTTTGTGCTTTAGCTGCTTACCCTCTGGCAAGATTATCATTTGTGGGACGAAACGGAATTTTTATTGCTATTGTTTCCACAATTATGATTCCCTTTCAAATCGTGATGATTCCTTTATATATTTTGACAGTGCAGTTAGGGTTAACAAATAGTTATTTAGGGATGATTTTTCCCAGTTTAGCTTCTGCTTTTGGCATTTTTTTATTAAGACAAGCTTTTATAGGTGTGCCTAAAGAAATAGAAGAAGCCGCCCGCATGGATGGCAGTTCTGAGCTAGGATTGTGGTGGTTTGTGATGTTACCAGCTATTCGTCCAGCACTAGTAACTCTGGCTATTTTTGTGTTTATTGGTGCTTGGAGTGACTTTTTATGGCCTTTGATTGTCATCCAAGATGAGAGTTTATATACTTTACCCTTGGGAGTTGCTAAATTAGCAGGTACATTTTCTTTAGATTGGCGCTTGGTAGCAGCTGGGTCGGTAATTTCTATCGCTCCAGTTTTGCTATTATTTTTGTTTTTACAAAGGTTTATTGTACCCACCGATACGGGTAGCGGTGTTAAAGGTTAATCAGTTATCAATTACCAGTGTCTTTACTGTCACCTGTCACCTAATAAGCTCCTTTTCTATCTAAGACTACCCAAAAAGTTTTAAAAATTAAAATCAAATCATAAACAATAGACCATTTACGCTGATAGTCTAAATCCATACTGACTATCGTTTCAAAGTCTGTGATGGTGGAACGTCCTCTGGTCTGCCATTCTCCAGTCATACCCGGTTTAACTAGCAATCTTTCCCAGTGATGGGGTGCATAATTGATAACTTCATCAGGAGTGGGGGGACGAGTACCAACTAAACTCATATCTCCCATTAAAACATTCCAAAATTGGGGTAGCTCATCTAAGCTAGTGCGTCGCAAGAACTTACCCAAAGGAGTAATACGAGGGTCTTCTGTAGATTTAAAGATGTTACCTTTGGCTTGGTTTTTGACTAGAGACTTGAGTTTATCTGCATCAACCACCATAGAACGGAATTTCCAGATCCGAAAGGTGCGTCCGTTTAGACCACAGCGAAGTTGAGAATAAAATATGGGGCCTGGATCAGAACATAAGGTAACAATTGCTATAGGAACCGCTACCACGGATGTAATTATTAAACCAACTATGGCTCCGAGTATGTCAATTAATCTTTTTGTATTATTAGCGACTGATGGGTGGATTGACTGTGGTGATAATTCCATCAGAGTCAGATGGGGAGGAACACTCACATTAGCCACGCTGTAACTTTTTGTTTGATTTGTCAGAGTAGAAAATGACATAACTATTAACTATTTATTTAATTTTTACATCTATCTTTAGATAGGTAAAGATAGAAAAGTGTATCAATACAAAAAAATTGTATGTAATTTTCCCTACCTTAAAAAGCCAAACACCAGAACTTCACACAATCTTTTTATTAAACCAAGTTGTTTTAAATTTTTGATGTTTTTTTTGTAAAGAAGCTAAAAAATAGATGTGAACAAATGTGAGAAATAAACACCCATTCTTGAGTAGATAGTGTTTCTACTTGGAAATGGGCGCTTATGATTTAGACTCAGTGAATATTTGCGTAAATCTCCCTTTTAATCCTCTTAATATATTACTTTGGGAAGAAGTTTTTTTGGACTATTAATGCTGTTGAGGGTTGACTGCTAAGAAAAAATTAACCGCATAAGGTTCTTCCAGTGATTGGAGAGAAATAGCTTTGATAGCATCCAGATAGCGACGCAAAAACAGAAGTTGTTGAGAATTGGGACGATAAGTGAGATTGCCTTGTTTTTGAAACAATGGAGTGGATGCGATCGCTCGATAATCAGAATTTTCCTGAGAGGTTTTTGCCAACCATATAGAATGTAAAGAAGTTTGGTTTCCATCTTGTTCTGATCCAGTTTCAAAGGCAACAGCAGGTATTAAACCAGCAGGTAGTTCACCTTCCAAGAAAGCCAGCAGCCGCTGTTGACAAATGCGGGTATTGATACCACGACTCTCAAATAATTGCAGAACTTCACCGAAAGATAGGGAACGCATGGTTTCACCACCTAAGCTATCCGGTAAAATTTTTAACAATTCAGAAAACAGGAAGTAATCTGTATACTGTTGTCTAGATATTTCTAAAACCTGGGGATGCAGAGGTAACATAGCCAACCCATAAGCCACTCGACTGCATTTAGGAGCGCCATTTTCACCCAAATATAAATCTTGAATAATTTTGGCGTTGGGGAGTTTTTGTCTTAACCAACGGTTGACTGTGCCGATGGCAGCCACTCCACCAGAGAGAATTGCTTGATTAATAGCTTCTGTGGGGATACCACGAGCCACTAATAATTTATTAAGTTCGCGGTTGAGACGACGCACATAAGGTACAAAAACCTGGCTTTCCAAATCTCGTCGCTGCAATACCCAAAATTGATCGGCTAATTCCAGGGTGAAAGATTCGTGATGCTGCAAAATCAGTTTTAGAGCCATAGCAGCGTCTAACAATCCTTGTCCCAACAAAGAACTTTCCAATCTTTGCTGCAAGCGGATGCGGTAGAGCATATCTGGTTCCCCAACTCGCGGTAGTTCTAACCCTTCCAAACTCAAACTAGACCACTGTATTTGGTCTAAACCAGGAAGTGAAGGTTGCCAATGCCAAGGATTACTACTAGAAGTGTTAGCTTGTGACCTTCCACGGGGTTGGTGAGATTGTGGTGGCAGTAGTAGCTGACAAATAATATCCTGCTCAATCGCCTTACCAGCGTAGGCAAAACTGTGGAGCATGAAATCTCTGTATGTTAATTGGCTCACGTCTGTCGGTAAATCAACGAGTGCCATTTCTGTGGCAGTCGCGCCAATATTCAGCGCCAGGGTTGTACCCTGGTTGAGATTTTCGTCGGTTTTTAAAGGACGCAAACCTTGATTTTCATGCAACTGCACTGATGGAGAATTAGCAGGATCAAGTTCTGGCAGCAAACTAGCGATCGCTTCCTCGACAAAAAATATCTGTTGGGCATGGGAGACAAGCTTACTAGTGAGTATAGCTTCCCGCACATTAAAGCGATATTGTTCTGACCAGCTGGAGGGACAAGTACAAACAACACCAGCAATATTATTAATGATGTCAAAGAAAGCTTGTTTATCTATCCCCACCCCATGAGCAATTAAAGCTGGAGTCGTACTTGTTTGGTCTGATTTGAGAGTTAACAGCAGTTTAGAGAGCGATCGCACCACCCAAATTAAAGGACCAGCAGAAAATTCATTTAACTGCAACACGGGTTCCCATTTCTGCTGCGTAGTTTTGTAGGGAATGGCCAGGTGTAAAAAAGGCTTTAAATGGGCAGAATAAAGATTTTGTTTGGGTGCAGGTGTGGAGAGAGTTTTATCTTGTGCAACTGCTGCCGGCGCTGTCTGCTCAATATTAGCTGTGCTTTCAGCTTCTGGGTGAGGGATGGAAGCCGTAGGTAGATAAACTTCTGCGGGTAAACGAAATGATTGCTCAAAAGAAGTTTCACCTGATTTACTTTCTGCTGACCAATAGATAGGATACACAACCAATTGGGAGCGATTCAACAAAGCCGCAGAAATCCCAGTCGTACCCAAGTCAATTCCTAAATACCAAACTGAGTTCGGGTCTTTGACTCTCACGAGAGAATTATCACTTAAATTGTCATCAAAATTTTCATCGGCAAGCAAAACAGCTTCGGGTTGAGATTTTGTGACTTCCTTTTTTTTTTCAGTTTGAGGAATATCCAGATTAGAGACAGCAGTTAAGGGTATATTTTCTGATGGAGGACTGCTAAGAGATTCTACGAAAAGCATTCCTGTATCGAGCATATCCTGACTGTCAGACACCGAAACCTGGAAACTTTCTAAATCTGTTGTCTGTTCCGATCCAGAATTGAAGCGCCAATCAAAATTTGCTAAATCTCGATCCAATTGCTGCAACTGTGTTCCATCTAGAACAATATTCGGTATGCCTTGCGTAGACCTATCTGTATCTTCTAGAGAGAGTAAATTTTCCTGTGGTGAAGCCGAAATATAAGTAGCTGCAAGTAAATCTTGCTCCTCTGTTGATGCCTCCACAGGAGAAGTTAGGATGGGAGTTTCTACAGATGCTGTTTCAGGATTATCTTCAAAAGATAAAACTTCTGCAATTTGTTCTTCACTGCTGAGATCAACCAATAAGTCAGTCAGGACTGTGATGGTATCACTACTATCTGGGTGAGAGTTGAGTAATGTAGGAACGCTGGCAAATTCAGCTTGTGATTGCGTATCCTCTGGCAACAATGATTTCTCCCATAAATCAGATGCTTGCTCTGTAGGTTCTACAACAACAGCGGCAATTTCTGGTAGAGAATTGTTACTTTGATCTAAATGATTTAAATCCAGTTGCTCTAGCGACTCTGAGGAAACCAGCAAATTATCATCTTGTTGTTCTGGAATGATGGCTGATGCTGGCAAACTTTCGTCAATCTCAGAAGTGTTATATACCTCACTTGTCACCACTGACAAAGTAGTGGATTCTGTGGAGTTAGTCGCATCTGCACTACCAAACAAACTCGCATAAAGTTGATCTACTTCATCAGCACTCTCAAGTGGAAATTCATCAGCGGTTCTAAAAGTGTCAGTAACTGAAGCTGGTGGCTCCTGTGCGGTAATTTCCGAAAGCACTGTATCTAGATTCTCCACAATCGGAGTTTCCTGGATTGATTCATCAGCACTCTCAAGTGAAAATTCATCAACATTGGTAAAAGTGTCAGTAACTGAAGCTGGTGGCTCCTGTGCGGTAATTTCTGACAGCACTGTATCTAGATTCTCCACAATCGGAGTTTCCTGGATTGATTCATCAGCACTCTCAAGTGAAAATTCATCAACAGTGGTAAAAGTGTCAGTAACTGAAACTGAAGGCTCCCCTACCCTCAATTGTGACAGCACGGCATCCAGATTCTCCACAATCGGAGTTTCCTGGATTGATTCATCAGCACTCTCAAGTGAAAATTCATCAACAGTGGTAAAAGTGTCAGTAACTGAAACTGAAGGCTCCCCTGTCCTCAATTGTGACAGCACGGCATCCAGATTCTCCACAATCAGAGTTTCCTGGATTGATTCTTCCGCACTCTCAAGTGGAAATTCATCAACAGTGGGAAAAGTATCAGTAACTGAAACTGAAGGCTCCTGGGCGGTAATTTCTGACAGTACCGTATCCAGATTCCCCATCGTCGGAGTTTCTTGAGTATCAGCAGCAATTTCCTGGATTAATTCCTCAGTAATGGAAGAAACTGGTTGTACTTCTGTGGCAGTATTTACCCCAAATATCAAAGGTTGAGCGTCTGGGGATTGTTGTTGTAAATTCTGATTCAAATTATTCAGAAAATTTGCCATCAACTGTTCACTTTGCATCCCCTGACTGTGCATTCTTGCTAGTGCTTGGGATAAAGACTGATAATAGGTGTTGATATTACTCTCTAATGCCCCAAAGACAAAGTTAACAGTTCCATCTAGCGACAGCAAACGCTGATCCAACTCTCTAGAGAGACTAGCTAACCGTTCTACCCCCTCGACTGATTCTAAAACAGATTGAATAGCAGAGTTGCCTATTTCTGGGTTATGTTCACCTGTCGTCAAACTAAGAGGATTAGGTGCGTTTCTTGTCAAATATGGGATTAAATTTGGCACTAAACGACTGATCAGCACTTGTAAAAATTCAGTAATTATCTGCTCTTGGTTTGCCAACTGCTGTGTTAAGGAATAATTTTGCAGTCGCTTTTGCTCCAACTGCCTAATTTCTTGCACAAGAGAAGCCCTTTCTTGCAACAACCCTGATAATTCTGCTTGCAATGGTTGAAGCAAAGCCGAAATTTCATCTTTTAATTGTTCTGCGGTAAAATTAGTCTGTTCCTGTTGGGATTGATACGAATGTGACGCAGTTTGGTTCTGCTCTTGTTCCACATATCGCGCCAACAACGATGATAGTGGTGCTGTCTGTGACTGTTCGGGAGGAGTTTCTGCTGGTGTCTCACTTTCGTTGAGTGTAACCAAAAAGTCACGAACTCTCTGTAAAACATCTCTTTCTTCTTGTCCCTGACCAGACAGCAGTTTTGATAGACGATTGCCACTATTGGCAAGTAAGTTGTCAATGTCTGCAATCAGCTTGTGAATTTCATCTGCACGGGAAGTCACGTTAAGTTACCTTAGCTAGAAATGTACTGTGATGTTATGGTATTTACAATTACAGAAGCTCTGAGTGATAAAAGTTATTGCTCGTACTTCTGAGGGCAATTATGTTATGAATTACTGAGAGATGCAACTTGATCCAGATGGTTAGCTTCCTTCTCAGATCGTTAGCCAAATTTTGGGCTAAGTTAGGTGTAAAATCAAAATTTTATGTGGTCGTGGTGACAGGGAGGTAAGCCGGGTGTATTTAATCAGCAAATACTGAGACAAGGTAAAGATTGTTGAGAAAAAATTATATTGTCGTTTTCTTGTGTAACATAGTTTAGTTTCATCTTTGAAAGTGGCTGTAATTTGATAGCTGAGGTTGAAAACACATATCTTACTTGTTTTGTTCATAGCAGCTTTAATAAATATGTCCTAATGGAAGACCGATATAGCTTGCAGACATCCGCTCAAAACTGGATCACTTCAGCGCCCTTTTTTCAAGGGTTGCCTGAATCTATTGTGGAAACAGCCCTCGCACATCTTGTTACTCGTACCCACCCAGCCAACCAAGTGATCCTGTTAGAAAATGACTGGGGTGGCTCTGTGTATTTTATTATAGAGGGATGGGTAAAAATCCGTACTTACAATTTAGAAGGAAAAGAGGTAACACTGAATATTATTGGGCATGGGGAATTATTTGGAGAAATGGCGGCGCTAGATGAAGTTCCCCGTTCCACTGATGTAATTACTCTCACTCCAACTATGATTGGCAGTATGCCTGCTCAAGATTTTGTCAAATTACTGCAAACAGAACCCTTAGCGGGAATGAGATTGGCGCAATTAATGGCGCGACGATTAAGACAAGTAAATCGCCGTTTACGTCTGCGAGAATCAGATAGTCAATCACGGGTAGCAGATACTTTACTATTTTTGGCAGAAGGACAGGGTAAGAGAGGACAGACAGGTACAGAAATTCCTAATTTACCTCACCGGGAATTGAGCAGTTTGAGTGGACTAGCAAGGGAAACAGTAACACGGGTACTGACAAGGCTGGAAAAAAAAGGCTTGATTCTAAGGGAGCAAGATGTAATGTGTATACCCGATGTGGCCGCTTTGGAAAAAATGATCATTTAACAGGGAACAGTCAACAGGCAACAGGCAACAGGCAACAGGCAACAGGCAAGAGTTTATTCTTACCAATTACCAATCACCAATTACCAGCTAAAACAGATATGATAGGTGTTAAAATAGACTTGATATGAGTATTTTAGATTCTCTACCAGATGAACCGGAGGAAGATTCATCACCTGAATCATCAACCCCTGGTTATCAGTCAGATCAACACCAAAAGTTAAAGCGCCCTCAACTGAAGGTTGATACACCCTTGAGGATGGTGGAAACAGCATTTTTAGCCAGCACTGCTAGTTTGATTTGGTTTATTAATTTCTATTTTCCTTTAGGTCCAGTTTTACGGATATTTTTTCCAGTCCCCATCGCTTTAGTTTATTTGCGTTGGGGTAAACGTGCTGCATGGATGGCTGCTGTCACCTCTGGGTTGCTGTTAGCTGTGCTGATGGGACCTGTTCGTAGTATGTTGTTTGTGATGCCTTTTGGATTGATGGGTGTGCTGTTGGGGGCAACGTGGCATCGTCGTGTACCCTGGATTGTGTCGATTACTTTAGGGATGTTATTGGGTACTTTGGGTGTGTTTTTCCGTCTGTGGTTACTGTCGGTGTTATCTGGTGAAGACCTCTGGGTTTATGTAATTAACCAAGTCACTGAAATTATTGAATGGATCTTCCTGAAGCTGCAAATATTAGCAACTCCCAGTGTGTTTGTCATTCAAGTAGGAGCGATGCTTTTGATTGCATTCAACAACTTGATTTACTTGTTTGTGGTACATCTGGCAGCATGGATACTTTTGGATCGTCTGGGAAATCCCATCCCCCGCGCCCCACGTTGGGTACAAGTACTGTTGGATTATGAGGGATAATTCGTAATTTGTAATTCAAAACTCCTATTCCCTATTCCCTGTTTCTACTGACAACTGAAAATGATTCGTATATATACGCAAATTGAACAGGGTGAGGCATGGCTAAGACGTTATCGCGGTGGTTTACCTGTCTTTGCCTGTGTTTTAGGTTTTACAGAAACTTGTTTAATTCCAGGTATTTCCGCTGCGGGTTTGACTCCAGAAGATAGAAAATATACAGCTTGTGCTGATGCGGAGTTTTTGTATTATGGTGCAGCGCATCAGCCCAAATATCCTCTACCACCTTTGACTGCTGGCGCTTCCCCAGTGCTGATTTCTCGTGCTGTAGTTGCTGCTCTACAGTTGCCAGTTTATTTGTTTAATGCGGGTTTACCCTTAATTCCATCTGTACCATTAATCGATTTGGGTGGCACGACTGCTAGGTGCTTAAGTACAGGTGCAGCTATGGAAATAGCCACGGTAAAACACCTGCTGGAACAGGGTTTGCGTTGGGGTTCTCAACTCAGTGCTGATATTTCACAGGGATATCTGATTTTAAGTGAGTGCGTTGTCGGCGGCACTACCACCGCTTTGGCACTTTTAACTGGTTTGGGTATTGATGCAGCAGGAAAGGTGAACAGTAGCCATCCTGTTTGTAATCATTTACAAAAGTGGGATGTGGTAAAAGCTGGGCTGGAAAAACTTCACAAGTTTACAGATCCTCTGGAACTTGTGGCGGCGGTGGGAGATCCCATGCAAGTTGTAGTGGCTGGGATGGCGATCGCCGCTAGTCGTCGCTGTGGGGTTTTGTTGGCTGGTGGGACGCAAATGCTGGCTGTGTATGCTTTGTTGCAAGCGATCGCTCAAGCTTACTCTTTATCTTGGCAACCAGAAGCTATCGTCGTTGGTACAACCCGTTGGGTAGCGGAAGACACAACTGGTGCTACAGTTGACTTAGCCCTCAGCTTAGGTAAAAACAGCATAAATCAGGGTAAAGAAACTCCTCCCCTACTAGCTACACAGTTAAGTTTTACTGATTCTCGTTATCCCCAACTCCAAGCTTATGAGCAGGGTTTCGTTAAAGAAGGGGTTGGTGCTGGAGCCGCGTGTATAGCTGCCTATCTCAGTCAAAATTGGCAGCAAGAACAACTTTTAACAGCTATTGAATCGCAACTTGAGGAATTAATGAATTCTTTGTCTCATTAATTGTTCTTCTAAGGCAGCAATGCGATTGTATGCTGCTGTTAATTGCGCTGTTAGTCGTTGAATTTGAATTTCTGGCGTTATTTGCTTATCTCCAGCTTGCAGATTCATGTCTGGGTAAATGCCATCAATTAACACATCCTTATGTTCCAGATTAGAAGTGAAATTAATCTGCCCTTTTAAGTGGAAATTTTCAACTTCATGATTTTCTAGATAGTTATTTTTTAGCTTTTTTGGCTCTAAAAAGCAATCAGACAAACCCTGAGACAGTTTCTTGTCAAGGTTGTCAATTACCTGGTATAGAGCATCTACTTTCTGGCTCAAAGTCAGTATCTGTTTTTGCAATGAATCCATTTAATACCTTTATCACAAAATAATCTCTATATGTTATTCAATTTACTGCCAATGTTAAAAATACTTATGATTTATTTAATCTTTCATATTTTTCTTGGTGTGGTGGTAGATAAATTCAGATTTATATACATAACTCAATACTTACTATAAATATCACTCAAATATGTATTGATAAACATGAAGTATTGGGCGGTGATTGACATACATAACCCCTAAATTTTGCTCCCATCTCAAACTGGCAGCAACGGTAAGCAGTAAAACCAGCTTGCTACTTGCCTTTTTAACTAAATAAAATTTCCAGGAAAGGCGCGAAGAAGCAAAGACGCAAAGGAAAAAATAGATGAGTTTAGGGTGTGGTATGAGTACATGAAAACTGCTCTAAACTATTCCTCGACATGAAATCATATATATAATCGATCCCAATTTGTTATCATCAGTTTTTAAGGACACAGGAGTGGGATGTCGTCATATCCTTAGCTATTCTGCTCCTGTAGTTAAGATTATGTTTATAGTCCTACAGCTAAAAATCAATGGATCGAAGGTCTTTTTTACTAGGTACAAGCGGGCTGGTAGTTTCCCAAATGCTGATTGGGTGTAACGGCAAGAACCAGACACAATTCAACGTGCAGCTATTAAAAGGTTCCATACCTGGTCACGTGGTTAATCAGTTTCGCAAAAGTTTACAGTCACAGGCGAGTTTAAAGTTTGTCCCCATTAATCAGATTCATGATTTATTTAAACAGTTACAAACTTGGCAACAACCAGAAGCTAATAAAGAAGGATGGAGACGTTTTCTTCCATTTACCCAAAGTCAAAAAGTCTCTAAATCTGACTTGGTGACATTGGGAGATTATTGGCTAAAAGCAGCGATTGAACAGAAACTGATTCAACCACTGGCAACAGAACAAATTAAACAATGGTCGGCTTTAAATCAAAAGTGGCAGCAACTAGTAAAACGGGATGATCAAGGTAATTTAAATCCCCAAGGCCAAGTTTGGGCTGCACCTTATCGCTGGGGTAATACAGTAATTATTTATAATCGGGAAAAGTTACAACAATTTGATTGGCAGCCACAAGATTGGGATGATTTATGGCGTAGTGAGTTGCGATCGCGCATTTCCTTACTCAATCACCCCAGAGAAGTAATTGGTTTGGTATTAAAGAAACTTGGAAAATCTTATAATACAGAAAATATTGCTCAAATTTCTTCCTTAGAAACAGAATTACAGACATTAAATCAACAAGTAAAATTTTATGATTCCACTACATACCTAGAACCGCTAATCACCGGAGATACTTGGTTAGCTGTGGGTTGGTCAAATGACGTTATACCTGTACTCACTCGTTATCCGAAACTTAGCGCAGTAATTCCCCAATCAGGAACAGCAATTTGGGCAGACTTATGGGTACAGCCCGCAGGGGTTAACAAAAACAATTTACTATCTGAATGGGTTAATTTTTGTTGGCAACCAAATATAGCCAAGCAAATTACTATATTGACTAAAACTAATACACCAATTGCCACAAATATTGCTGCTTCTGATATTTCAGAACCATTACAAAACCTGTTACTCATCAATCAAGAATTGTTGGATAAAAGCGAATTTTTACTACCATTATCAGCAGCAGCAACACAGAAGTATGATTCGTTGTTTAAGAAGATGAAAAATCTAGGCTAATACTGCTACTTATTGTGAATCACTCAATTTCTGTTGTAGAGTTTGACGTAAACCTAGCCTACTCTGATTACGCATTTGGATATTGCATAAATCTGGATTTATATCCAGATTACAAGTGTAAGTTGCTAACATTTCTTTTTGATAATTGAAAACTCGGACGTTATAACCAAAATTCCTAGCGATTGTACCCAAACGATTAACAAATTTGTAGCGTTCTAGATAGTCTAATAAACTCCAAATTTGCTGATTAACTATCAAGTCTACACGGGCTGATTTTTTTTCAGAAGCTGGATATGCTATCCAGTTATCTAAAAGTTTATTTTCCGAGGTTTCTTTTGCCCACCATAAACTAGGGATGGTTAGACTTTGGCGGTTAATAGTATTAGCTGTGATTACAGAACCTGTAGGCTTAGTTAATAAATTTAGTTCTAGTGGTGCATCAGAAGGACGGGGTATATTTTCTGCCCGTGAGGCTAGAATCGGTAAAATAGTAAAAGTAGTGGTTAAGCTGAATATTAGTGACAGAGATTTTTGGAGGGTGATGACCTTGTATTTAGACATAAGTACACCTGAAAGTTTCTTGTAATATTTCTAATATATATGATTCAAATTTCTTAGGTTCTATCGGTACTGCTAAACTGGTGTAGAATCCCAACAACCACTAATTATGCTTAAGCGTTCCAAGTTCGAGACAACCCAGTCTCAAATTATGCACCGTTCTGAGGATCTCATTAGCGCCGCATCAAATCGCTATCGGATTACAGTTCAAGTGGCTAATCGTGCCAAGCGTCGGCGTTACGAAGATTTTGAGAATAATGAGGATAGTATGATGAAACCTGTACTTAGAGCAATTATTGAGATGTCTGATGAAATGACTCAGCCAGAAATTATCGGGGAATTATAAGATAAATGTCGAAAACCCTTGAAGGTGTGTCCTCCTGAGTCGGACACGCCCGTGCTTTAGCCAAGGGATGAAGGCTAGGTGCAGGATCTATAGAATTATAATTTGCATGATTCTGGGAATTGGATACTAGTTTCCAGTTCCCAGCTTACTGATGGCTAAAACAATGAAAAAGAAAAAACTTTTATTTTTACGGTTTAACTTAGGATTGATAATTGCCTTAATAACAGTGAGTTTTATAGTATTGGGTTTAGGAAACTCAAATTCTGATAGCATCTCACCTGCTGTAGCGCAGAGAATTAGCCCTAGTGATGTTTGGCAATTAGTGTATAAGCAATTACCCGATCTGCCAAAAGAAAACCAATATAGCAGTAAAGAGACTGGTAAGGTAGCCGAAAATAACACCCTAGCTAGTAGGTTGATTCGTTATCACATTTATGTTAAAGGCAGATCCCCAATATATCGCTTAGATTGGAAGCTAACCTTAGCTGATTATTTAAATGCCAATGAAACGATATATGAAGCATCCTATCCTGGTAAGGATTCCTTAACGCAAAATCCACTGGAGGGCGATCGCACCACCATAAAAAAACTTACCCGCAACCAACGTAATAACCTAGTACAAGTCCTGGTTGATATATTTAACACAGGGAACAGGTGACAGGGGAGAATAACTAATGACCAATAACTAATGTACGGGCGAAGCATTCGGAGAATAGTCTTTGGAAAAAACCGATCATTTATCGCCCGAATGCTTCGCCCCTACAACTAATGCAAAAAGCATTCGGAGAATAGTCTTTGGAAAAAACCGATCATTTATCGCCCGAATGCTTCGCCCCTACGACTACTAATGCAAAAAGCATTCGGAGAATAGTCTTTGGAAAAAACCGATCATTTATCGCCCGAATGCTTCGCCCCTACGACTAACTAACTACTAATGCAAAAAGTGATTAAAAGTGGAACTGGTTGGCGTATAGGGTGGAAACCAGACGCACCGGAATTTAAAGGTTTAGTAGGTACAGACGATTGGGCAGTTGAATTAACCGAAGTTGAATTAAACGACTTTTGCCGCTTATTAAATCAGCTGGCAGATACGATGAAGCATTTAGCCACAGAATTAATGGATGAAGAAAAAATCGCCTGTGAAGCCGAAAGCGATTTATTATGGATGGAGGTAGAAGGGTATCCTCACTCCTACAGTTTGCGCTTTATCCTCAATACAGGACGGTGTATAGAAGGACAATGGGATGCTGATGCAGTACCAGGATTGCTGCAAGCTACAGGAATACTGAAAGTTTTTTGATAAAAGGCTTGCTATTTTCTATAACCTTGTGTTATTCTCGTAAGAGTGACTTAATTAAGTTTAGATTCACAGATTTGGAAAAAATCCCCAATCCAAAATCTTGAACTGAGAATCTAAAAATTAAGTGAACGGGGCGTAGCGCAGCTTGGTAGCGCGCCACTTTGGGGTAGTGGAGGTCGTGGGTTCGAATCCCGCCGCTCCGATTGATTCAGTTACAAGTAAACAGATGTGTTTCACTAACTATTGCTTGTAACGGTTTATCCCAATTATCAAACGGTAGTTGAGAGAAATAGGCAAAGTCAAAAATTACTCCCATCGTCGGTATTTTAGACCAAGCTGGAGAACTCAACAAACGGTCATAATATCCACCACCATAACCTAAACGGTATCCTTGGCGATCGCAAGCTACGCTGGGGACAATAATTAAATCTACTTCCGTAGGGTCTATAGTTGGCGCTTCTGGGTGTGGTTCAGTAATGCCATATTCACCAACTTGAAGCACATCATCAGGTTGCCATAAGTGCCATGATAGGGACTTACCAACACAACGGGGAAAACCCCAACGACGTTGAGAGTCGGTAAAAAGTGGACTGAGATCAGGTTCTTGACGAAAACTGAAATAGGCCAAAATGGTAGTTGCTTGGTTAAATAAAGGCGAATTTTGGAGTTGGTCAGAAATGCGATCGCTCTTTTCTCTCCACTCTTGAACAGTCATAGATTGACGAGTTTTCAGCAATCTGCGGCGCAGTTTTGTCTTGTTTAGCTGTGAATCAATTTTTAGCAATGTGCAGTTTTCAATATAACGAATTTCTCTCGTTCCCATACTCTGTATGGGAATGAATTCTAAAGGCTCTGCCTTTGATAGTACCAGAGTCAGAGCCTCTGTGATGGCATTCCCAGTCAGAGACTGGGAACGAGATACGAGATCAAACCCTGCATTTTTACTTATGCAGCGTTTTGACGATACCATTGAATGGTATTTTTCAGCCCTTCTTGGAAGCTGACTTGAGCAGTGAAACCAAAAGCTTCCTTGGCTTTCTCGGTATCTAGACAACGTCTTGGTTGTCCGTTGGGTTTGTCAGTTTCCCAAACAATTTCCCCCTCATATTCCATTAATTCACAAATCAGATTAATCAAATCGCGGATCGAGATTTCATAACCTGTACCCAAATTAATTGGCTCAGAGTCGTTGTAGAACTGAGTACCCATGACAATACCCCGTGCAGCATCTGTGGAATACAGAAACTCACGGGTAGGAGAACCATCACCCCACACAGGAAGTTGCTTTTCTCCTTTAACTTGGGCTTCGTGAACTTTGCGAATTAAGGCTGGAATAACGTGGGAACTACTGGGGTTGAAATTATCTTCAGGACCGTATAAATTTACCGGGAGTAGGTAAACACCATTAAAGCCGTACTGCTGACGATAAGATTGCAACTGCACTAAAAGGGCTTTTTTTGCCACTCCATAGGGGGCGTTGGTTTCTTCTGGATAGCCATTCCAAAGGTCTTCTTCCTTAAAAGGAACTGGGGTAAATTTAGGATAAGCGCAGATAGTCCCAACACAGACGAATTTTTCTAAACCCGCTTGATAGGCAGCATGAATTAGCTGGGTTCCCATCATCAAGTTATCGTAGAACAACTCTGCGGGTTTTTCGCGGTTGAGACCAATACCGCCGACATGGGCGGCTAAGTGAATGACAATATCCTGTTGGTCAACTGCGCGTTGGCAATTTTCCCAAACTCGCAGATCACAATCACGCGATCGCGTTACTGTAATTTTTTCACTGTCAGCCCCAGCTTTGCACAGCTGATCTATTACTTGACGGCCTAGAAAACCCGAACCACCAGTGACAACAATCCGTTTATTTTTTAGCTCTAAGGCAGTCATATTTTTATCCTTGGCGGGGGGTGTAAATCAAAAATGGAGAGCGCCTAGTTCCTGACGGTTAGTAGCAATATCTTTGGGTTGTAGTGAACCATTCCCATTAGGGGAAGTGCAACCCAATGCTTGCAAGTCAGCTTCCATCATCAAGGATACAAGTTCTGGAAAGGTTACAGAAGGCTTCCAACCTAACTTTTGCTGTGCCTTGGTAGGATCACCAATCAACAAATCTACCTCAGCAGGGCGCAGATAACGATCATCAAACTGCACATAATCTGCCCAGTTGAGATTCACATAGCCAAAAGCTAATTCGAGAAATTCGCGCACCGAGTGAGTTTCACCCGTAGCAATGACGTAATCATCTGGCTGGTCTTTCTGCAACATCAACCACATAGCTTTTACGTAATCTTTGGCGTAACCCCAGTCCCGCTTGGCATCCAAATTGCCCATATATATATTTTTCTGTTTTCCAGCAAAAATGCGGGCTACTGCTCTAGTGATCTTACGGGTGACAAAGGTTTCACCTCGACGGGGTGATTCGTGGTTGAAAAGAATGCCATTGCAAGCAAACAAGTTATAAGATTCTCGATAATTCACTGTTTGCCAGTGGGCATAGACTTTAGCGCAAGCGTAGGGACTGCGGGGATAAAAGGGTGTTGTTTCACTTTGGGGAACTGCTTGCACGAGGCCATACATTTCCGAAGAACCTGCTTGGTAGAACCGGACTTGAATCCCTGTACGTTGTTGGTAGTCGCGGATAGCTTCTAATAACCGTAAGGTTCCCATGCCCACTGCATCTACAGTATATTCTGGAGAATCAAAGCTGACTCTGACATGAGATTGAGCGCCTAAGTTGTAGATTTCTGTAGGCTTGACTTCTTCTAAGATCCGACGCAGTGTAGTACCGTCTGTCAAGTCACCATAATGAAGTAATAATTTGACCCCATCTTTATGAGGATCTTCGTAAATGTGGTCGATGCGATCTGTGTTAAAGGTAGAGGTACGGCGAATAATCCCGTGAACTTCATAACCTTGTTCTAGCAAAAATTCACTCAGATATGAACCATCTTGACCAGTGATACCAGTAATCAACGCTCGTTTTTGTTCTGTCATGCCCAATTATCCCTTGTTATTGAAGTTCTAAAAGATACAGCCAATCCTATGTAAATTAGCAATAAAAATTAGCAATAAGTTGCTAAAATTGCCTGATGTTAAATATACAAGTCTTAGTTGCTATCAAAGCTTAAATGTCAACTACTATACTTAACAAAAAGCACTTTGACAAGTTAGTTTCTCATGATCCGAGTCTAAATTTTTAGTATTATTTTATATATTTTTGAATCTTTGCCAAAATTTCATGGATTATTGATGTTTATAAAAATTTAATAAAATTAATAGCAGGAGGCAGGAGGCAGGAGGCAGGAGGCAAGAGGCAGAAGTTCTTTAATTTTGACTTTTGACTTGATTTGTCTCCCCATCTCCCCAGACCCTACCATGTCCCGATCACGGTTATAACTAGCAATCTGGGTTAATATGCGCCATTATTGTTGGGTATGATGACCACATTAATGGTTTTCAAGATGATGCATAAATCTAGCCAAAAATTTCTGAATTTGACATAATGCAGGTCTATTTGGATTCGACGGGGGTAAGGAATATCATTACGTCCAGACACTTGCCATAATCCAGTAATTCCCGGACGGATGGTTAAAATTTCATCGATGTGACAGCCATATTTTGGTAATTCTTCCACTACTAGGGGTCGTGGACCGACTACACTCATATCCCCCTTTAAAACGTTCCAAAACTGCGGAAATTCGTCCAAGCTAGTAATTCGCAGGAAGTGACCAATTTTGGTAATCCGGGGGTCTTGTTTGAGTTTAAAAGTACTGGCAAATTCCTGGCGCAACTCTGGGGATGTTTCCATCATTTGGACGAGAATTTCATCTGCGTTGCTGACCATAGTGCGGAATTTAATACATTTAAAGCGGTGATAGTTTTTACCAACCCGTTCTTGGACATAAAAAATTGGACCCTCTGAGCTTACAGCAATCAGTAAGGCCAAGATTATGTATATTGGGAAAAACAAGATCAAAACCGACAGCGAAAATGCAATATCGAACAGTCGTTTGGCAAACTCTCCGTTTAAATCCTGAAAAACCAAACCTCTAGGTTTTACCTTGGGGGGTTTAGCTTTTTGACCACGTTTTGCTAAAGTATGCGTCGAGGCACTAGCATCTTTACGTGGGTATCGCTTGCCGGAGAGGAGTGAACTCTGGGCAGTCATCATACTCCTTAATAATCCACACCACACATAGTCCCGATCTTAAAGCTAAAAGGCAGTGATTCTGGGGTAAAATTCCCAAAAGCCTAGAAAAGAAATACAAAAATCCTGACTATTACTTCAGGTAAGGTCTTTTTTCTTGACACTGATTAAGAAAATCTAGATAGCGATCTGCAAAAACCTGTCTGGAAAACTGAGTTGAGTGTATTTTTATATACTCATATTTTAAAAAATCCTGATAGGCTTCAAATTTTTCTACGGCCTCCACCAAAGCTGCTACGGTTTGTTCTTTAAAGAATATACCTGTTCCTGTATCTAAACAAGTGCGAATATCTCGCACAGTTTCAATAGCACCACCTGCACCGTAAGCAATAACTGGAGTGCCACAGGCTTGTGCTTCTACTAAGGCTATGCCAAAATCTTCACAAGCTGCATAGACAAAGGCCTTAGCACGAGCCATATATGTTTTTACCACTTCCTCTGGTTGCCATCCCAGTATTTGAATATGAGGATTTGCGATCGCTTGCAGATGTTTCATTTCAGGTCCTGTACCAATCACCACCAATGGTCGTTTTAGCTGATTAAAAGCCTTGACAATCAAGGATACTTGTTTGTAGCTGACTAATCGGGAAACGATCAGATAAAAATCTTCTTTGTCCGATGAAAAGGGACAGTTTTCGATATTTACTGGTGGATAAATGACTTTTGCTTCTCGTCGATAGCAACGCCAAATCCGTCGGGCTGTATGCTGGGAGTTGGCAATGAAGTAATCAACGCGGTTGGCACTCAATACATCCCATTGACGTAAACTATGCAATAAGTATTTTGTGATCCATCCTATTCCGCCTTTTCCTAGTTTGCTTTGGTTGAGATAATCAAAGGTTAAGTCCCAAGCATAACGCATAGGACTATGGCAGTAACAGATATGCAGCTGATCAGGGGTTGTCAGGATGCCTTTGGCTACAGCGTGAGATGAAGATAGAATCACGTCATATTGCCGCAAATCTAGTTGCTCGATGGCCAATGGTAACAAGGGCAGATATTTCTGTACACCTTTGTGGGCTGATGGCAAGTACTGGAGAAAGGTTTTACCAATCTGACGCTTGTAAAGATAACTTTCAGGATTGCTGGATTCAAAATCAATCAGGGCATATAAATCAGCATCAATGTGATTCAATATCTCCCTGACTACGAGTTCTGAACCGCCTGTGGCTTTAGGTGTCAGCCACTCATGAACCAAAGCATATTTTGAAGACATAGTTTAAAAATAGGGCATTGGGCATTGGGCATTGGGGCATTGGGCATTGGTTGATTAATCTTCCCCTGCTTTCCCTGCTCCCTTTCTTCTTCACTGTCACCTGTCACCTGTCACCTGTAACCTGATAACCTCAAAACAAGGGTGATATTGCCACCCAAGTTACTAAGGAATTGGGATTTTATGCGTATTCTGGTTATTGGTGGGACTCGGTTCATAGGTGTCTACTTGACTCAGCTACTGCTGAAAGCTGGACACGAGGTGGTGTTGTTTAATCGTGGTAATCATTCAGCGCCTGATGGTGTAGGACAAATTATAGGCGATCGCACTGACCCTAGCCAGTTAAAAGCCAAGTTATCACAAGAAACCTTTGATGTCATTTTTGACAATAATGGTCGAGAACTTGCTGATACTCAACCGTTGGCGGAAATTTTCCAAGGACGGGTAAAAAATTTTGTGTATATGAGTTCGGCGGGGGTATATCTGAAATCTGATCAAATGCCCCATATCGAAGGTGATACTGTTGATCCGAAGAGTCGTCACAAGGGTAAGCATGAGACGGAAGCTTACTTACAGCAATTAAGTATTCCTTTTACTTCGATTCGTCCAACTTATATATACGGACCCCAGAATTATAATCCTTTGGAAAGCTGGTTTTTTGATAGAATTATGCGCGATCGCCCGATTCCAATTCCTGGTAATGGGATGCACTTTACTCAATTAGGCCATGTTCAGGATTTAGCACAGGCAATGGTGCAGGTGATTGGTAATGAAAAGGCGGTTGGACAGATTTATAATATTTCTGGCGATCGCTTTGTGACTTTCGATGGTTTAGCCCGTGCTTGTGCTGTTGCTGCTGGTAAATCTGCCGATGACATTAAAATCGTGCATTACGATCCGAAAAAGTTTGATTTTGGCAAACGTAAAGCTTTCCCAATGCGGGTACAACACTTTTTTGCATCGGTAAATAAAGCGATGACAGAATTAAATTGGCAACCTGAATATGATTTAATTTCTGGTTTGCAAGATTCTTTGCAAAATGATTATTTAGCTAGTGGTGCAGATAAACAAGAGATAGATTTTTCTGTTGATGATGAGATTTTGAAAGCAGTGTAATAGGGGACTGGTGACTGGTAACTGAGTAATCAAATTTTTCCAATTACCAATCACCAATCACCAATTACCAGCCAAACAGATATGATAACTATTTAAACAGACATGATATTACAACCAATCACCTATTAATACAAAAGCTGACCAATAATATAGATGTTTAAATTTTTCTTGCTTGCTTTAAAATTTCTAGTTGAGCGCGACGCAATGCTTCAGTTGCACTAGATAATGTAGATTTTAATTCTGTAATATTTTCCTTTAAATCTATTTCAGATATAGGTTGTGAAAATGAAATTCATCCTTTAATTTTGAGGGTTTTAGCCCAGAATTCATAAGGTTTTCCGACTTTTTTCAAATTATCAATTCCCTCTCAATTCAGTGTTTTGTGCAGAAGTTGGTTTAAGTTTTTCGCTGTTATTTGAATTGGTAGGTATAGTGGGAGAATTAGGCACTTTACAACAATCAGTTACAGAAGCATTAACTAATTGTTGTAATTTCACAGATTCTAAAAGTTCATCCCATTCTGTTTTTGATTGAGGATTTTCACGCAATGATGCCAGAATTTCTAAAGTTTCATACCAAGCACCAAATTTTGCATACAATTTTGCTTGTTCTATCGGCTTGTGTTGTAGTTGCTTTACTTCTTCCAGTTGTTCTGAAGTTATAGCTATACGCTCAAGCCATCCTCTTGCTAATTTATCATCAGATGAATCTTCAGGATCACAAATGACTAAAAACTCCCAAGTATAAATTTTATGTGGTTGTAATTTCACTGCTTCTGGCAGATTTACTTTTACTATTCCCGCAGTATGAGATAGTAAAAAATTGGTGTTATACACTTCTGTTTTTGTTTTTTGTTCAAGAACACTAAATTTAACTTGTGTATCTGTGATAGTAGGAATATGCACATAAACCGAAGGGTTAGGAGCTACGCTTGTTGTAATGTTATTTATGGGTGCTATGGCCGTTATTTTGATTTTACTGGTATTAGTATCTGATGGTGTTGCTTCTTGGGCGAGGTTATCCAAGTCACAACCCCCTCTTCTTCCTCCTGGTGCCGTTCTTTCTGGCGCTCCCCGGTCGGCTACTGGTGGAAATTTAATGCTAACTTGGTATCCTTGGGTTAATTGCGCTCTACTCTGAGTTGATAAACTGGAGATGATGAATATAGCAGTTAACAATCTAACGACTAATTTTTTGGCGGTAAGTGAAGTATTTTTTCTCACCATAAATATTGCTCTAAGCAGATTATGAGAACAAGGGAATTTATTAAGATCTATGTACTAGATTTATTTGATTTAACTTGCTTAATTTGCTTTATTCAGTAATCATACCGCTTTTTGGCGGTAGTATATAGATAATTCCAGAAGCTATAGTTAAAATTACGGAAACCCAGAAGGCAATTAATGAAGGAAGTTGCCAAGCTGGTGATAAAGGTGCTATGAGTAGGGCGATCGCAATGATTTGACTGACGGTTTTTAATTTACCCCAAATATTTGCACCAGTGATAGTAGTTTGATTAACACGCCAACCTGCGATCGCTAATTCTCGTGCTAAAATTACAAATACTCCCCAAGCTGGTATTTTTCCCAATTCAACTAACACCAATAATGGTGCAAGTACCAATAATTTATCTACCAATGGATCAAGAAATTTACCTAAATCAGTAATTTGATTAAGTTTCCTCGCTAAATAACCATCTAACCAATCAGTTAATGCTGCTATTAAAAATATAGTTAAACATATCCATTGGGCTTGGGGTGTGGGAATATATAAACCATAAAGTAAAAATGGTATTCCCAAAAGTCTTGAAAAAGTAATCAAGTTTGGTAGATTCATGAAATTTTCAGGTAATGTTAAGTTGATGATTTCTATAATTTCAGCCAAGCAAATAATTGTCCCAAAGTCAAATGTAAATCACTAATTAAATCTGGAACTGGTAATATATCCGCTTCATTTTATAAATATATTGGTTGTTGATTTTGTGGATAAACTATAATATTACATTCTTCAGGATCAATTAACCAACCTAATCTAGTACCATGATTTAAACAATGTAAAATATTTTTAGTAGGTTTAGTTGCACTTTGTTCAGGAGAAAGGATTTCAATTGTCCAATCTGGATAGGTATTAAAAACATTAGCAATATTGCCTTTTTCATCTACGGGAATTCTTTTCCACGCAAATACAGCCACATCTGGAACTATGGAACGTCCACCAAAAGTACAGCGTAATTCTGGAAAAGCTAAAGCAATTTTTGGTGTTTCTACTAGATTATTAATAGCGTTAACTGATTTAGCTTGTAATCTGCTATGTTTACCTTGAGGCATGGGTTTTTGAATTATTTCTCCGTTGATATATTCGCTTGCTGGTTTAGTTTCTGGTAGTTGTAAAAATTCCTCTAAACTTAATTGACGGGTTGGTGTTGCTACCATAATATTTTTACCTCCTTTGTATTTAACCTCAAGTTTATCCTACAAAAGATTGCTAAATTAGGCTTTTAGTGTACTTGCATGGGATGATCTGTATTTTGAGATTATCCAAATCATACTATGACTGACAATACAGAATTTCGCATTGAACGGGACTCGATGGGCGATCGCCAAATTGCTAGTAATGTTTATTACGGCATTCAAACCCAACGCGCTATCGAAAACTTCCCCATTAGCGGTTTAAAGCCTTTAGCCACTTACGTAGATGCTGGGTTATATATTAAAAAAGCTACTGCAATTGTTAACGGAGAATTAGATTGTATTCCCGCAGATATCAGCAAAGCCATCATCCAAGCTACTGATGAAATTTTAGCAGGTAAACTCCGTGATCAATTCGTTGTTGATGTTTATCAAGCAGGTGCGGGAACTTCCCACCACATGAATATTAACGAAGTTCTCGCTAACCGTGCCTTAGAAATTCTGGGAGACGAAAAAGGCAACTACAAGCTGGTTAGCCCTAACGATCATGTAAACTACGGACAGTCCACTAACGATGTCATCCCTACCGCTATCCGCATCGGTGGTTTATTGGCACTTTCCCAAACCTTACACCCTGCTTTAGAAACAGCAATTTCCACCCTAGAAGCCAAAGCGGTTGAATTTCAAGATATTGTCAAATCTGGGAGAACCCACTTACAGGATGCTGTACCTGTGCGTTTAGGTGAAAACTTTCGGGCTTGGGCGCAAATTCTCACAGAACATCAAAACCGATTATACATTGCTTCTGGGGATTTGATGGTACTCGGTTTAGGTGGTAGTGCGGCTGGGACAGGAATGAATACCCATCCTCAATATCGTCAACGGGTAGTAGAAGTGCTTTCCCAACTATTAGAAATGCCTTTAGAACCGGCACCACATTTGATGGCAGCGATGCAGAGTATGGGGTCGTTTGTGAATGTTTCTGGCGCGGTGCGAAATTTAGCACAGGATCTAGTAAAAATCTCCCATGACCTGCGGTTAATGGATTCAGGACCCAAAACCGGGTTTAAGGAAATTCAACTCCCTCCAGTGCAACCAGGTTCTTCGATTATGCCGGGGAAATATAACCCGGTGATGGCAGAGATGACATCAATGGTATGTTTTCAGGTGATGGGTTATGATCAGGCGATCGCTCTTGCAGCCCAAGCAGGACAATTAGAATTAAATGTAATGATGCCCCTCATTGCCTATAATTTAATTCACAGCATCGAGATTTTAGGGAATACAATTTCTGCCCTAACTAAAAATTGTATTCAAGGAATCACCGCCAACAAAGAAAGATGTGTAACTTATGCTGAAGGTAGTTTAGCATTAGTTACTGCCTTAAATACCCACATTGGTTATCTTAACGCTGCGGCTGTGGCCAAAGAATCTTTAGAAACAGGAAAATCTCTGCGTCAGATAGTTCTGGAAAAAGGTTTAATGACAGAAGCAGAATTAGCAACTGTCTTAGATTTGGAACAAATGAGCGCAATCGTTCCTCTGTAAATTAGTAGGGGTTTAGCATTGCTAAACCCTTGAGAAATTAAATACTTTCAGGACTTACGCAAAACAGAACGGAAGTAGGGGTAATTCATGAATTACCCCTACGCAAGAATCAGGTTTTGAGTTCAATCTTGCGTAAGTCCTAACTTTGTTTAAGCTCACGCAAAGACAAGGCAGCGCGTTGGGCGACTTTGCTGACTTGAAGCGACTGCCGCGCAGAGGCGCAAAGATAATATAATTAAAATACTCTCTTGAGGTTAGAGTTATGAAAACTATTCATGATTTAAAACAACTTTACGAAATTGATGATTCTCAATGGTTAGAAGAAACTATCAAATTGTTGAAAAATCAGCAATTTCAAAAATTAGACTTAGATAATTTAATTGAGGAGTTAGAAGATTTGGGCAAAAGAGATAGAAATGCTGTTGTCAGCCTTTTAGAACAGATTATCCGTCATTTATTACTACTGCAATATTGGACAAGTGAACAAGAAAATAATGCGGTTCACTGGCAAGGAGAAATTTATACTTTTAGAACTCAATTAAACCGCCGAATTAATACCACCTTGCGTAATTATTTAGAATCTGAATTAGATTCTATTTACAAAGATGCGTTAGGATTTGTGAAAATCAAAACTCAAAATTATGTGAATTTTCCCTCAAAATGCCCTTACTCCCTGGAGAAATTACTTGATATCGCCTGGGTTCCTGGTGAAATGTAATATAGTGTTATAGTATACGCAATTATTAATAATGTATGCAGACACCAAAACCCGCTGTTAGTTTAATTAGGGCTAAATCTTACGAACAAGAGGCTTTAAGAGAATCCTTGACAACGCTGCTAGAACCTTTAGGGGGAATAGCCGCTTTTGTGAAACCAGGAAACCGCGTTTTACTCAAACCCAATTTACTCACAGGTTCTCGTCCTACTAAAGAGTGTACCACCCGCCCAGAATTAGTTCGTGCAGTTGCCCAAATGGTGATGGAAGTTGGTGGTAAACCATTTTTAGGAGATAGTCCCGCTTTTGGTAGTGCTAAAGGTGTAGCAGAAGCAAATGGGTTATTACCAATTTTAGAAGAGTTGAATATTCCTATTGTGGAATTTCACGGTAAACGTTACCAAACCGTCAACGACAATTTTAATCATTTGCTTTTATCAAAAGAAGCAATGGAAGTAGATGTCATTATTAACTTACCCAAAGTTAAATCTCATATGCAATTAACTATAACTTTGGGTGTGAAAAACCTCTTTGGTTGTGTTCCCGGAAAAATGAAAGCTTGGTGGCACATGGAAGCGGGAAAAGATGCTAACCGCTTTGGGGAAATGTTAGTAGAAACTGCCAGGGCAATTAATCCAACTTTAACCATTTTAGATGGTATTATTGGTCATGAAGGTAATGGTCCGAGTGGTGGTGAACCTCGTGATTTAGGAGTTTTAGCAGCATCAAATAATGTATTTGCTTTAGATCGGGCAATGTTAGTAGTTCTCAAAGTTGATCCTCTGCAAGTTCCTACGATTGCCGCTTCTCAAAGATTGGGCATTTGTCCTGAACTCAGTGAAATTGAGTTTCCTAATTTATCCCCAGATTTGTTACAAATAGAAGATTGGCGTTTACCTGATCAGTTAATGCCGATTGATTTCGCTATGCCACGTGTGATTAAGTCCACCTTTAAGCATCTTTATATCCGCTTTATTAAAGAACCCATCAGTGCTTATGGTAAGGGATAAAAATTGAAATAGAATTGAAAACTACAGATACCTGACTTTTCAAATAAAAGGGGTATCTTTTTTTATGGTGAAAATTAATGGATTCAAAGGTTATATTTGATTTCTCGTTCTCATACTCTGTATGGTATGGAAATGAATTTTAGAAGGATATACCTTTAGGTAGAAGCAGAGTCTCTGGACAATATTCCCACTTAGACACTGGCAACGAGATAACGAGATAAAACTCCGTCTCTGGTGACACTTATTGTAATTTTCCGGAATACTCGTATCCTTAACTGTATCTACAGTTGAGCGATTGAAAATACCAAATATGCTTTGGGTAGGTTTAGCTAATCTTCTGGTGAATCAAACCTCAGAATAACGGCTCAATTAACCTAAACACAAGCATTTTCAGGTGTTAGACTGAAGAAAACTTCAGATTAACCTACTTGAATAGTCAAACGTGAAGTTAAATGCACAAAGTAATTAATAATTCTGTGACCGTGATCACTAAATCAGGTAATACTGATATAAATCAAGGCATTTTGTGAAAATATTAGTTACCCAATCAAGGATAAAATGATTGATATTTCATCTGTAACAAAAATACCATGTATAAAAACCTTCTGTTCCACTTTTGGAACTGGATAAGCTTATTAAAAGCTACAGACTTTACCTGAGAAAAATAGCTAAAATAGGAATGAGACTCTCTTTTTGGAGAGTGTAACTAGAAGTGATAGGAACAACCAGAATTTTGTATGAATTCAAATAGCCAGTCTGCCAATACTCCCGATACATATTCCCAACGTTTGGCAGACATTGTGGGAACTGCGATCGCTCTCGTAACCCTTACCCTACCGGTATTTATTATTTCCCACTATTCTTCACCTAATGTTCAGAATTATCAGCAAAACCTGACTTACCACTTAACCAGAAGCCAAAAGTAATAGTTTTTAAACTAAGTTTAATTGTGCTATAGCAATTCTAAATTAAACGTGATGGCGCAGCATGGCCTTAGCCAGACAACAAGATCCCCGATTTCTTAAAGAAGTCAGGGGTCTGCGTTTTTTGGACAAAGATTTTGGGAACAGATGCACAATTGTCCTAAAATCTTACACGGGGAACCAAACTGGGTTCTACCTAGATTAACTGTTAGCAAAGGAGTTTTGTTGTGGATTTATCTCTTATTCCTGCCCAACCTAAACCGGGTGTAATTAATGTTCTGATTGAAATTCCAGGCGGGAGTAAAAATAAATATGAGTACGATAAGGACTTACAAGCTTTTGCCTTAGACCGTGTACTTTATTCTTCAGTAAAATACCCTTATGACTATGGCTTTATACCCAATACCTTAGCTGATGATGGCGATCCGCTGGATGGTATGGTAATAATGGATGAACCAACCTTTCCAGGTTGCATCATTGCTGCAAGACCAATAGGTTTTTTGGAAATGATTGACGGTGGCGATCGCGATGAAAAAATTCTTTGTGTTCCCGACAAAGATCCACGCTATGCCCATGTAAAATCCCTCAAGGATATAGCTCCCCACCGCTTGGAAGAAATCGCCGAATTTTTCCGTTCTTATAAAAATCTGGAAAAGAAGGTGACACAAATTCTCGGTTGGCAAGATGCAGAGAGGGTTCAACCCTTAGTAGAGAAATTCATCGCGGCTGCTAAAAAATAATAGATGATGGGTAATGGGGATCGGGGACTGGGGAGATGGAGAGATGGAGAGGTTAATAAACCAATTACCAATTACCAATTACCAATTACCCGTTACCGATGTTACAATTTCAACAATGACCCATAAATCGGCTAAATAGAATCAAACTACTCCCGGTTGTTGCGGAACAACCCAAAACTAAATGCAGCGCACTCTCCTTTTGGCTAAAATTCATAACTGTACCCTCACGGGGGCAAATATTAACTACGTGGGTAGTATCAGCATTGATCAAGTTCTTTTAGATAAAGCTGGTATTTTACCTTATGAGCAAGTACAAGTAGTGAATAATGCTAATGGTCAGCGTTTTATTACTTATGCAATTCCGGCTCCAGCTAACTCAGGAGTAATTGAGTTAAATGGAGCGGCCGCACGTCTAGGCATTATCGGCGATCGCTTGATTATAATGACTTACGGGCAGTTTACACTAGAGGAGTTAAAACATTACTCTCCTACAGTTGTCATTGTGGACGAAAAAAACCGGATGTTGGAAGTACGAAACTACGATGATCTGCTCAGTAAGCTCTAATTTCAAGGAAAATGTCAAATATTGAGCGTTCTGATTCCCAAAGCTACGTCAATGATGAATTAACTCCTCCGCTTAATTACCTTGCTGGGGAGTTTTGGGTTAAATTTTGGGGTGTCCGTGGTTTAATACCCACCCCAAACAGTCATACCTGCCGCTATGGTAGTAATACTGCTTGTATAGAAATATATGTAGCAGGGCAACGCTTAATTTTTGATGGAGGTACTGGCTTACGCATCTTGGGGAAAATGTGGCAACAACAACAACAACAACAAGAGCCACTAGAAGCCCATTTATTTTTTACTAACTGCCAATCCAACCGTATCCAAGGATTTCCCTTTTTTGCTCCGGCATTTGTTGCCGATAATTGCTTTCATATTTACGGTACAGCAGCTTCAAATGGTGCATCAATCAAACAATGCCTGTGTGATCAGATGCTCCAACCTCACTTTCCTTACCCTTTACAGGTGATGCAGTCAGAGTTGCTTTTTTATAATTTGATTCCTGGCAATGCAGTGGAACTAGGTGAAGTAAAAATTAAAACAGCCTTAATTAATAAAGCTCAGAGATCAATTGGCTACAGGGTGAGTTGGGGAGACTATAGCATTGCCTACGCGACAGATTTACACAAGAGTCTTGATCTAGAAGAGCAAAACCAGATTTTACTAATTATTCAAGATGTTGATTTATTGGTTGTCAATGCTACCTATACTCCACCGACCGATAAAAATCATGAATATGCTGAATTACTCTGGAAAACTCCAGTGGATTTAGCTCAAGCTGCTGGTGTGAAAAAATTGGTGATATCTCACCATCACCCAGATGATGATGATGATTTTCTGGACAAAATTCAAGACGAAGTTAAGTCTGCTCTTCCCAAGGTGTTACTAGCTTATGAAGGTATGATATTACCTGTAGGGAAGAGGGAACAGGTGACAGGTGACAGGTGACAGTGAAGCCGAAAGGGAGCAGGGAGTAAGGGAGAAGATTTTTCCCAATTACCAATTACCAATTACCAAATTAGTTCTTGCAGTTTAGCAGCTACTACACCACTGCTAAATAATTCTCTGGCCTGGTCTACACCAGCTTGAATATCTGGACAAATGCCACTATGCCATAGGTAAAAACCGCCATTCCATAAGGCTGTTTGCATTAGTTCACTTGGTTCTCCAGCCATAACGGAGTGCATATCTTTGATTAGTTCTTCTGTAGTACCAAGGGGGACGTTTTTGGTGGTAAAGCCATATTCACGGGGTACGAGGTGTAACCGTGCCAATTCTTGTGTTTTTGATGAAGATAAGCCAATAATGGCAGTGCGATCGCGCGGTAAGTCACAACTACCTTCTAAACCTTTCACAAAAGTATATTTTGTTGTTCCACGCAATCCTAAAGCTACCTGAAACATGGTTTCTGTAGGTGGATGGACAAAACCGGCAATGATGTGAGCATCACCAGCGTAAGGACACCAAATTAACTCCATTGTCGCTAATGGTGGACGCTTACCAAGTTGATCACGGTATTGCCAAAGAGCTTGAGTTAATGGAAAATGCTGTGGTGTGTAAACAAAACCAATTCCTGTTTGCTCAAATACTTGCTGAGTTTGTCCTAGTGATAGAGTTGTCCAATCTACTCCCAAACCTTGCCAAATTTCAATTAAAGGTAAACCGTATTTTGTCGGATAGCGATCGCCTCCGTGCATAATTACAGGTTGTCCCGCAGATGCTAATAATAAAGCCGTAATAATATTAATTGGTGCAGTCCGAGTTCTACCATCATAGGGTATACCTAAAACTATTACAGGTTTTTTATTAGTATTGATGGGTTGCAGCTTTGGACCCAATTCTTCATAAGCATCCAACATTCCCGCTAACTCTTCACCAGTTGGACGTTTGATGCGGTGAGCAATCAAAAATGCGCCAATTTGCGCTGGTGTCGCTTCACCCAACAACATCATTTTCATAGCAGCAGCAGCTTCCGCACGAGTTAAACTCTCAGACGTGTGGCTGCCGCTACCTACTTTTTTTAATAATTCTCTAAATATATTAGACATTAGTCATTAGTCATTAGTCATTGGTCATTGGTCATTGGTTATTAGGGAAATTTCCTAGTCCCCAGTCCCCATCTTCCCTATCAAGAAGCAGAAAGTTTTTGGTCAAGTTGCGGGGGAATGTTTTCCTTAACTAGTTGCCAAAAGTGCTGAATAGGAGGAATTTGGAGACGGTCTTGAGTTGTTACCATAACTACCCGACGGGTCAAGCTCGAATTATCAGCTAAATTAGTGTTGCAGGCTAGAGGAAGAACTGCCAAACTAGGGTCACATCTTGCTTCTATTAATGCTGACTGGGGTAGCAAAGCAATTAGTTCCCCTTGACGGACTACTCCCCGAAAAGCATCTAAGGTGTTTACCTCCAAAGCTGCGTGTAGTGTGGCTTCTAGTCGCTCAAATCTATCTTGGATGAGGCGTTGCATCCCATATCCATCTTTAAATACCACTTGTGGATATTGAATTAAATCTGACCAAGGGATAGCTTCATGCTGCGCTAGGGGATGATTAGCTGCGGTTAAAACTTCTATCGGCTCTTCATATAGTACTTCTACCGCCATTTCTCTACCAGTGATTAAAAAGCGGTTATGCATGACAATTGCCAAATCTACCAAGCCGTCTTTGAGAACTTTCAGAGAGCGATCGCTACCTAATGATGTTACACGCAACTGCACATCTGGATAATTATGACAAAATTTTTGCAGAACTGGTGGTAAGTAAGACGCACACACCGAATGAATAGCCGCAATACACAATTCTGGCTGTTTTCCCGCTACTAAATCCGCCAACTCTTGTGTAGCAGTTTCCCATTCTTGGCAAATTTTGCGGACACGGGGTAGCAACCTTTCACCGCCTAGTGTCAGTTTGGCATGATTTGTTCTATGAAACAGTTCTACCCCCAAATCTGCTTCTAATCCCTGAATTTGTCTGCTGATAGTCGATTGAGTAACACCACACTGTCTTGCTGCTTGTTGAAAACTGCCCGTTTGCGCGATCGCTAAAAAAGCTTGCAACTGCTCTAGACGCATTTTAAGTAGTAGCCTGAATTAAATTTAAGGCTGTCATTCCCTAAAGGAATTTATCTCCTCAGTTTAGTAGATTTTGATACAAATTTTAGAATTAATTGGCAGTAGAGGAGCATTATTTAGAAGTCACTAGGAGTTTAGCACTACTGAACCTGTAGAGGAGTAAAGACAGCTTGATGCTTGATAGCGCAGCGTAAGCCATTTTTTGATGGAAATTTTGCACTTTATTTACCAACAATCGGATGTATTAAGTTGGTTTAACAAACACAGCACCGCTTTCAATCTTAGCTATGTAAGTTTTCAGTGGTTTTTCGGCTGGCCCTTCTTGTACCTTGCCATCACCACTAAATTCTGCATCATGACAAGGACAAACAAATTGATTTTTATCAGTTTTCCATGCAACTGTACAACCCTTGTGAGTACAAGTAGGATTAACAGCAATCAAATTTTTGGCAGTTTTGGATGTACCGACTACCAATACTGCACCCACTGGAGAATCTTGTACTAATAGTTGCCCAGTCTTGTTTAATTCTGTCACAGTACCTACCTTCTGCCAGTCTTGAGTAGCAGCCTGAGAAGGGGAAGATGCTGTTGTGGTTGTGTCGGTAGAACAGGCTGCAAGTGCGACAGGTAAGGAACTTGCTAATAAACCTAAACCTACCCAATTCAAAAATTCACGACGTTTCATAGATGTTGTAATTTATGGTTTTATTTTTAACTCTCAATCATTATTACTGATAATTTTTAAACTGTCATTATGGAATATTAAAGAACTTAATTTGTAGTGATTTAATTACTATAAATAATGGCTCTCCTAGACTGGGTATGATAATTTAATAAAAAATAATGGTTGAAAACATTGTGATGCAAGGAGTGTATCAATATAAAACCAGGACTTACGCAAAACAGCACGAAAGTAGGGGTAATTCATGAATTACCCCTACGCAAGAATAAGGCTTTCAGTCCTATCTTGCGTAAGTCCTAAAAACAACAGATTTAATAAAAATAAATTTTAATTTTATTGAATCTCTCGCTACATAATGAATTCAAGCAAGTATTATTATTAAGTTTTCATGTCTAGTCTGGGAGAGCCTAAATAATTTAATTAATAATATGTCCATTAACATCATCAAAGAACATATCGAAATCACTCCTGGTATTTGTGGAGGAAAACCGCGCATTGCTGGACATCGTATCCGAGTTCAGGATATTGTGATTTGGCATGAACAAATGGGAATGTCTTCTGATGAAATTATCTACCATTATCCTAGTATTACTTTATCTGATGTCTATGCGGCTTTAGAGGATGTTTGAAAAGCGAATATAATTCGCTACTACACAAGCGCAGTCCACCTTCGTGGACTAATGAAAAATCAAGGCTTCTGAACCCACGAAGGTGGGTTTTGTCTGTGTAGCCGCGATTTATAATCGCTTGCAAATTATTTCTCAGTGCTAAGGAAACAATATTTGTATCTAATAAATACGCCATGTTCTTTATTTCCGTTTAATCATTTCATCAAAAATCGCTAATTGTTCGGGAGTTAATTCATTTAATGTCCCTGCAACTGCTTCTAATACCATAATTCCGCTACAATGTTTTTTCAATTCCTGGTCCTCCATACTATTAAACTCCTCAATAGGTAAGTTTTGCTGAAATAGGTTACATAACTCTTGAACCATTTCCTCTGCATTTAGTTCTTCCTTAAATAAAGGACGTTCTTCCATCAAAATATTTACGATTTTCTCGATTCTTGTTTTCATAGATTCTTGTTGATTTTCAGTTAATAGCATAATATTTCCTCCATTTAAACAATCATTTATTCATATTTTATCAAATTTTTAACGGTTACTTGTTATCCTCGCTTTCACCCATAGAAAACAATCTGGCGTTGCTGGATCATGGGATGATTTCGCCCAATTTAGAACGAATTTTCAATGGTTTCAACCGCCAATTCATCCCGCATTTATGCAACGCCAACAATCTATTATGCAAAAACCGCAACTCTGATATCCGGTTTCTGCATAGCTATGCAAATTTCGTAACAAGCTATACGAATTGTTATGAAAATTCACCTTAACTTAACAATATCGAAATTGTTACAACCACCAAGCGGAAACTACTAACAGTTATTTCCTCAAAGTGGCAAGTACAGAACCGATAAGAACACGGATACACAATTAATTAAGTCCTGTTCCCCAGAAAACAGCCCATGACAGAAACAGCAACTACCACCGAAAAACTCAATAAATTCGAGAAATTCAAAGCTGAAAAAGACGGACTTGCAGTTAAAGACGAAATAGAAAATTTTGCCCACATCGGTTGGGAAGCAATGGACGAAAACGACCTCAACCATCGCCTAAAATGGTTAGGTGTATTCTTCCGTCCAGTGACTCCCGGTAAATTTATGATGCGGATGCGTTTACCTAACGGTATTCTCACCAGCAATCAAATGTCTGCTTTAGCGGAAGTGGTACAGCGTTACGGTGAAAATGGCAGCGCCGATATTACCACCAGACAGAATATACAACTACGCGGGATCAATATTGAAGATATTCCAGATATCTTTAATAAATTTCACAAAGTTGGGTTAACCACCATTCAATCCGGGATGGATAACGTCCGCAATATTACAGGTGATCCCGTAGCAGGTTTGGATGCTGATGAGTTGTATGATACCAGGGAATTGGTGCAGCAAATCCAAGATATGCTTACTAACAGCGGTGAAGGTAATCCAGAATTCAGCAATCTTCCCCGCAAATTTAATATTGCAATTACCGGAGGAAGGGATAATTCAGTTCACGCAGAAATTAACGATTTAGCCTTTATTCCCGCTTTTTGGGGAAATCCAGATCAAGTACCAATATTTGGTTTTAACGTCATTGTCGGCGGCTTATTTTCAGCAAAACGTTGTGAAGCTGCTATTCCTCTAAATGTTTGGGTATCTCCTACAGAAGTTGTCTCATTATGCCAAGTCATTGTTGAGATTTTCCGAAATCATGGCTTACGCGCAAATAGACAAAAAGCCCGTTTAATGTGGCTACTTGATGAATGGGGTATAGAAAAATTTCGCGCTGAAGTAGAAAAGCGTTTTGGTAAATCATTATTACCCGCAGCAGCCAAAGATGAAATTGACTGGGAAAAGCGTGATCACGTGGGGATATATCAACAAAAACAACCTGGATTGAACTACGCAGGTCTAAATATACCCGTCGGGAGATTGTATGCTGATGATATGTTTGAAATTGCCCGATTAGCCGAAGTTTATGGAAGTGGAGAAATCCGGTTTACGGTAGAGCAAAATATCATTATTCCCAATATTCCCGATACCAGTTTAACAACATTTTTCACAGAACCAATATTAGACAAATTTGCAGTTAATCCTGGTTTATTAATGCGATCATTAGTATCCTGCACTGGCGCACAATTTTGCAACTTTGCATTAATAGAAACCAAAAATCGCGCCTTAGCAATGATTAAATCATTGGAATCTGAATTAATTTTATCTCATCCCGTGCGAATTCATTGGACAGGATGTCCTAATTCTTGTGGACAACCCCAAGTAGCAGATATTGGCTTAATGGGAACTAAAGTTCGTAAAAATGGACAAATGGCAGAAGGTGTGGATATTTACATGGGTGGCAAAGTTGGGAAAGACGCACATTTAGGAACTTGTGTACAAAAAAGTATTCCCTGTGAAGACTTGCAACCTGTCTTAAGAGATTTACTCATTCAGAAATTTGGCGCAAAAATTAGGGAACAAGCTTTAATTTCCCATTAAATCAAGCGCCACAATCCAGACATAATCGCAAATCATAATTAAACCTGACTAAGAGTTAACAATGAGCAATATTTCTCGCAGAAAATTTATTATTACCTCAAGCGTAGCAGCAGCAACTTCTATCTTGGTACACGGTTGTTCATCCAGTAACTCTAAGTCAGCTACAACAGATAGTGCTGCTTCGTCTAATACAAAACTGGCTAACAATTCCACAGTTACTAATGCCCCAAAAGTAGAAACAACCACAGCCAAATTAGGATTTATTGCTTTAACAGATTCTGCACCCTTAATTATTGCTAAAGAAAAAGGCTTCTTTGCTAAATATGGGATGACAGATGTTGAAGTCAGCAAACAGAAATCTTGGCCAGTCACCCGCGATAACTTAAAAATTGGCTCATCTGGTGGTGGTATTGATGGCGCACATATTCTTACACCCATGCCCTATCTTCTGACCATAAATGATAAAGTACCAATGTATCTTTTGGCGCGGTTAAATATCAATGGTCAAGCCATTTCAGTTGCTGAAAAATTCAAAGATTTGAAAGTTGGTTTACAAAGTAAATCACTTAAAGAGTCGGTAAATAAAGCCAAAGCTGATAAAAAATCCATCAAAGTTGCCATGACTTTTCCCGGTGGTACTCACGATTTATGGATGCGTTATTGGTTAGCTGCTGGCGGTATTAATCCTGATCAAGATGTAATTTTGGAAGCAGTACCACCACCACAAATGGTGGCAAATATGAAAGTTGGGACTGTTGATGCTTTTTGTGTAGGTGAACCTTGGAACGCTCAATTGGTCAGCCAAAAATTAGGTTATACAGCTTTATCTACAGGTGAATTATGGAATAATCATCCAGAAAAAGCCTTTGCAATGCGTAAAGATTGGGTTGATAAAAATCCAAATGCTACACAAGCATTGTTAATGGCAATTATGGAAGCACAACAATGGTGTGATCAGGCAGAAAATAAAGAAGAAATGTGTAAAATCTGCGCTGATAGAAAATACTTTAATGTTGCGGCATCTGACATTTTAGAACGGGCTAAAGGTAATATTGACTATGGTGATGGACGCAAGGAGAAAAACTCCGCATATCGGATGAAGTATTGGGCTGATAATGCTTCCTATCCCTATAAGAGTCATGATACTTGGTTTTTAACTGAAGAAATTCGTTGGGGTTATTTACCTAAAGATACCAAGGTGAAGGAAATAGTTGAGCAGGTAAATAGAGAAGATTTATGGAAACAAGCTGCTAAGGCTTTGGGTGTAGCTGCTGCGGAAATTCCAGCCAGTTCTTCTCGTGGTGTAGAAACATTTTTTGATGGTGTGAAGTTCGATCCAGAAAAACCAGAGGAATATTTAAAGAGTTTGCAAATTAAGAAGGTGTAATTGTAGGTTGGGTTAAGCGACAGCGCCACCCAACAATATCTACTAGATTAATGAGACTTTTGAGGCTCACGCAGAGACGCAGAGAAGAGCAAGAAAAGAGATTTTTAATAATTTACTTAGGAGAAATAAATGGCTGCTATTGTGGGAAGTCGTAGAATTATTAGTAAACAGCAGAAGGCTATTAATAAATTTTTGATCAATAAGGTTCTACCGCCGCTGTTTGGATTATTTATTTTTTTGATGTTGTGGGAATTACTTTGTTTAATTCCGGGTTTTCAATTACCTGGTCCGATAGAAACAATTCGTGAAACTTGGGACCCTTTTGTTATTCATCCTTTTTTCGATAATGGTGACAGTGATAAGGGTTTAGGTTGGCAGATATTGACCAGTTTAGGACGGGTTGCTTTAGGTTTTTCTCTAGCAGCAGTTGTAGGGGTTGCTTTAGGAATATTAATTGGCTCTAATACATTTCTGTATAATGCTGTAGACCCGATTTTTCAGGTATTAAGAACTATCCCTCCTTTAGCTTGGTTGCCAATTTCTTTAGCAGCTTTTCAACAAGCTAACCCATCGGCAATTTTCGTAATTTTCATTACTTCGATTTGGCCGATTGTGATTAATACAACTGTGGGTGTGCAGAATATTCCCCAAGATTATGTAAATGTGGCTCGTGTTTTGCGTTTGCGTAAGGAAAATTATTTCTTAAAAATTGTGTTTCCGGCAACTGTTCCTTATATTTTCACGGGTTTGAGAATTGGTATCGGTTTATCTTGGTTGGCAATTGTCGCAGCAGAAATGTTAGTTGGTGGTGTGGGTATTGGTTCTTTTATTTGGGATGCTTATAACACAACTACAGAAACTAATTTGAGTGAGATTATTATCGCGTTAGTATATGTCGGTTTGGTGGGATTAGTTTTAGATAGAATGGTGGCTTTTGTTGCCCAAAAGGTTGTCACAACAGAACAAAAATAATTTGTAATAGTTCCTCCGGCACGCTACGTAAACGTAATTCATTATTCCAAGATCCCCGACTTAGCACATCAATTCATAATTTAATCACACCCTCAAAAAGAAGTCGGGGATCTGAATTATTCCTAATCACCAATCACGCATTACCCATGAATACTTTTTTAGAAATTGACCATGTAGACCGAATATTTAACCTACCCGATGGTGGTAAATATATCGCCTTAAAAAATATTGAGTTGAAAATATCCCAAGGTGAATTCATTTCTTTAATTGGACATTCTGGTTGTGGTAAATCCACTTTACTCAACATTATTGCCGGGTTAGATCAAGCCAGTATTGGTGGAGTGACGTTGGAAGGTCGGGAAGTGAGAGAACCAGGCCCAGATAGAATGGTGGTTTTTCAAAATTACTCGTTGCTTCCTTGGTTCACTGTACGGGAAAACATCGCTTTGGCTGTGGATGAAGTACATCAAAATCTACCTAAGGGAGAACGTCGAGGAATTATAGAAGAACATATCGATATGGTAGGGCTGCGCCGTGCGGCGAATAAGCGTCCTAGTGAGTTATCGGGAGGGATGAAACAGCGAGTGGCGATCGCTCGTGCTTTGGCTACCCGTCCGAAGTTGTTGTTGCTAGATGAGCCTTTTGGCGCTTTGGATGCGCTGACAAGGGGTAATTTGCAAGCGCAATTAATGACTATATGTAATGAACACAGAATTACCTGTGTGATGGTGACACATGATGTCGATGAGGCGCTATTGTTGAGCGATCGCATCGTTATGCTCACCAACGGACCAGAAGCACACATTGGACAAATCCTCGAAGTTCCTATCCCCCGTCCCCGTCAACGTTTGGAAGTAGTTAACAATCCCTGTTACTACAACTTGCGGAATCAAATAATCTACTTCCTCAACCAACAAAAACAAGCAAAAAAACGCCAAAAACAACCCACAGCACCAGCAATTATTTCCAACAATAACTTAGAAAAAGTTCATTTAGAAATTGGCTATATTCCCCTCACCCAAGCCGCGCCCTTAATAGTTGCGAAAGAAAAAGGTTTCTTTGCTGAATACGGTTTAGAAGTCAACCTCAACCCTGAAACTAGCTGGAAAGACATAGCCAAAGGTGTAGCAACTAGCAAACTTGATGCCGCCCAAATGGTCGCAGGTATGCCCCTAGCCATGACTTTAGGTGCAGGAGGTAAAAATGCGGTGTCAATGGTGACAGCCATGACCCTCTCCCGCAATGGTAGCGCCATCACCTTCAGCAAAGAACTACTCAACGCTGGGGTCAAAAACCTAGCAGACTTTCAAACCACCATCAACGCTGACTTAGACAAAACCCACACCTTGGGAATTGTCCATCCTGCATCCATGCAAAACCTGTTATTGCGCTATTGGTTAGCAGAGTCTGGAATTCAACCTGATGTAGATGTCAGTTTGATGGTAATTCCACCAGAAGAGATGCTAACCGCCCTCCAAGACGGGAAAATAGATGGTTACTGTGTTGGTGAACCTTGGAACTCTCACGCAGTTGATCAAAATGTGGGTTTTATCACCGCTATTACATCAGAACTTTGGAATGGACATCCAGACAAAGTATTAGGAGTACGAGAAGATTGGGCGCAGGAAAATCCCCAAACACATTTAGCTTTAGTAAAAGCCCTATTAGCAGCTTGTGAATACTGCGACGATATTCGCAACCGGGAAGAAGTTATCACATTAATTTCTCAACCTGACTATCTTGGTAGTAATTCTCTCCTTCTTCGTCCAGGTTTAATAGATACTTACAAGCATAATCATCATCAACAAACCCAAACTTCCCATCAGTTTTATTTCAATAAAGCTAACTATCCCGACCGTAACGAAATGCTATGGATTTTAACCCAACTAGCCCGTTGGGGTTTAGTAGCTTTCCCGAAAAACTGGGTAGAAGTAATTGATAGAGTTTGTCGTCCAGATATATTTGGTGCAGCCGCAAGAGAAAGAGGCATTTTAGATATTGGACGGGAAGAACCAATTCAATTATTTGATGGCAAAGTTTTTAATCCTTCAGAACCAATAGAGTATCTAAAAAGTTTGGAAATCAAACGTCAACTTCGGGTTGAAGAAGTATTTATTTCGTAGGGGCGAAGCATTCGGGCGATAAATTCTCGGTTTTTACCAAAGACTGTTCTCCGAATGCTTCGCCCTTACATTAGTCATTGGTCAAAGTAACATAATAAACTCCCAATTATTCATTACTAATTACCCATTACCAAAAAATCATGACAACATTAAATTTCCATAACAAAACCCAAAGCCAACAATTACGAACTCAGAAAAAAGAAGACTTTTTAGTAATTGAAGGTGTTAATAAAATTTATCCCACCTCCGAAGGGCCTTACACCGTACTAGATGACATTAACCTCAAAGTACGTGAAGGTGAATTTATTTGTTTGATTGGACATTCCGGCTGTGGAAAATCAACACTCCTGAACATGGTTTCTGGGTTTAATAAACCTACCAACGGTGTTGTCTGGTTACAAGGTCAACCCATCACCGAACCAGGTCCAGACCGAATGATGGTATTTCAAAACTATTGTTTACTACCTTGGTTAAACGTTTTTGATAACGTTTACCTAGCTGTTGATTCTGTATTTCCCAAAAAAAGCCAAGCTGAAAAACGGGCAATAGTCAGAGAACATTTAGCAATGGTAGGACTAACAGAAGCAGCCCAAAAGAAACCGAGTCAAATTTCTGGAGGGATGAAACAACGAGTAGCGATCGCTCGTGCTTTAGCCATCCGTCCCCAACTCCTCATTTTAGACGAACCCTTCGGCGCTTTAGATGCCATCACCAAAGAAGAATTACAGGAAGAACTACTGCAAATTTGGTCAGAACATCAAGTCACAGTTTTAATGATTACCCATGACATTGATGAAGCACTTTTCTTAGCAGACAAATTAGTCATGATGACAAACGGCCCTGCGGCAAATATTGGCGAAGTTTTAGAAATACCCTTCTCTCGTCCTCGCAACCGTCGTCGCATCATGGAAAATCCAGAATATTACAACCTGCGAAACTACGCCCTAGACTTTCTCTATCGTCGTTGCGCTCATGTTGATGAGTAATTGGCATAATTCGTAATTGGGAAAAAGCCACAGGAAATGGGGAAAAATTACCCGTTTCCTACCTCAATAAGTAAGTATGGCTACGCTATGCAAGCTATTATAAATCAACAGGAAACTTTAAATGCTAAAAGGATTATTTTCATTAAAAGGCCGTTATCGGATTTTACATCAGACTTGGTTTGCTTTCTTTCTCACCTTTGTCTGTTGGTTTAACTTTGCGCCCTTCGCTACCACAATTGGTAAAGAATTAAATTTATTACCTGAACAAATTAAAACTTTAGGTATCTGTAATTTAGCTTTAACAATTCCGGCCCGCATCATTATCGGAATGTTACTGGATAAATTTGGCCCCAGAATTACCTATTCCCTGTTATTGATGTTTGCTGTTATTCCCTGTTTAGCAACAGCATTAGCCCAAGACTTTAACCAACTAGTTATAAGTCGCTTATTAATGGGAATAGTCGGTTCTGGATTTGTTGTTGGTATCCGCATGGTAGCGGAATGGTTTCCTCCCAAAGAAATGGGAATTGCTCAAGGTATTTATGGCGGTTGGGGCAACTTTGGAGCATTTGGAGCAGAATTTGCTTTACCAACAATTGCAATTGCAACCAGCTTTTTAGGTGGTGGTGGTTCTAACTGGAGATTAACAATCGCCTTAACAGGAATTATAGCCGGAATTTATGGCGTAATCTACTACAACAGCGTTCAAGATACACCCATTGGTAAAGTTTATAAAAAACCCAAGAAAAATGGCTCTTTAGAAGTAACATCGATCAAAAGCTTTTGGGCGATGATTGTTTCTAACTTCGGGTTAATTTTCGCATTAGGCTTATTAGCTTGGCGTTTAGAACAAAAAAATATTCACTTCCTTACACTCAGTCAGATGTATATAGCTTGGTTGGCATTAGCAGGATTATTTGCTTACCAAAGTTATCAAGCTTACCAAGTCAATAAAGAATTACTAACTGGACAAAAAACATACCCTGCAAATCAACGTTATCAATTTGGTCAAGTAGCATTACTAGAATTTACCTATATTACCAACTTTGGTTCAGAACTTGCAGTCGTTTCCATGCTACCTTCCTTCTTTGAAAAAACCTTTGGTTTAGAACACGTAGTAGCCGGAATGATCGCCGCAACCTATCCCTTCTTAAACCTAGTTTCTCGTCCTAGTGGAGGTTTAATTTCTGATAAATTAAAATCTCGTAAATGGACAATGACAATTGTTTCCGCTGGGATTGCTTTTGGCTATTTGATGGCGCACTTCATTAACAAAGATTGGCCTATCCCCTTAGCAATTGCTGCAACAATGTTTGCTGCTTACTTTGCTCAAGCAGGTTGTGGTGCAACTTACGGAATAGTCCCATTAATCAAAAAAGAAGCAACTGGACAAATAGCAGGAAACGTTGGCGCTTACGGCAACTTTGGTGGCGTAGTTTATCTCACAATATACAGCTTAACTGACCCATCAACCCTATTTGCCACAATGGGTATAGCGGCAATGATTTGCTCATTTATGTGTGCATTCTTCCTTAAAGAACCAAAAGATTCATTTGCATCTGATAATGAAAGCGAAGAAGAAACAATTAATCATCAACCAGCATTAATAACTGAAGAATAATTTTCTCACACAGAGGCACAAAGGTAAGAACACAAAGAAATTTTGAAAATCACACATCCTTCCTCATTCTCTCTGCGCCTCTGCGTCTCTGCGTGAAATAAAAAAATTATAAATACCATGAATGAATTCACAAAAACACTTTGTCCTTATTGCGGTGTTGGTTGCGGTTTAGAAGTTTCCCCACCAGCCCAACATGGAAAAGCCACAAATCGAGATAGTGAAGGAACTCCAACTTGGCGGGTACGTGGTGATAAATCACATCCATCTAGTCAAGGAATGGTATGCGTTAAAGGTGCCACTATTGCTGAATCTTTAGATAAAAATAGATTGAATTATCCAATGATGCGCGATTCTTTAAAACAAGAATTTCGTCGCGTTAGTTGGGATGAAGCCTTTGATAAAATTACCCAACGGATTCAAACATTACGCTTAAATGGTGATGAAACAGATTCTATCTGTATGTATGGTTCTGGACAATTTCAAACTGAAGATTATTATCTTGCTCAAAAATTACTCAAAGGTTGTTTAGGTACTAATAATTTTGATGCTAATTCCCGTCTTTGTATGTCTAGTGCAGTGTCTGGGTACATTCAAAGTTTTGGTGCTGATGGGCCTCCTTGCTGTTATGAAGATTTGGAATTAACTGATTGTGCATTTTTAATTGGCACAAATACAGCAGAATGTCACCCGATTATTTTTAACCGTTTGGCAAAATATCATAAAAAAAATCGTCATGTGAAAATGGTAGTTGTTGATCCTCGTCGCACTCCCACCGCAGAAGCAGCAGATTTACATTTAGCTATTCGTCCTGGTACAGATATTGATTTGTTAAATGGGATTGCTCATTTATTAATGCGCTGGAATTACATTGATACATTATTCATGGATGATTGTACAAGCAATTTTCCAGCTTATGCCGAAGTAATTCGCCATTATTCGCCGGATGTGGTAGCTAGTCGATGTGGTATTAGTATTGCAGATTTAGAAACTGCTGCTAAATATTGGGGAAAATCAAAATCTGTACTTTCTTTATGGTCGATGGGTGTCAATCAATCTACAGAAGGTACGGCTAAAGTTAGAACTATTATTAATTTACATTTAATGACGGGGCAAATAGGTAAACCTGGTGCTGGCCCTTTTTCTCTCACTGGTCAACCTAACGCAATGGGAGGACGGGAAGCGGGAGGTTTAGCGCATTTGTTGCCGGGTTATCGTCTGGTAAAAAATGAACAACATCGCACAGAAGTTGAAGATTTTTGGGGTTTAGAAAGAGGTAAAATTTCACCTGTTGCTGGTTTAACAGCTTGGGATATGATTACTGGTTTGGAATCTGGAAATGTGGGTTTATTGTGGATAGCTGCCACTAATCCCGCTGTGAGTATGCCAGATTTAGAACGCACTAAAAAAGCATTGTTAAAATCGCCTTTTACTATATATCAAGATGCTTATTATCCTACGGAAACATCAGCTTATGCTCATGTTTTATTACCTGCGGCGCAGTGGGGCGAAAAAACTGGGATAATGACTAATTCAGAAAGAAGAGTAACTCTGTGTTCAGCTTTTCGTGAACCACCAAGGGAAGCAAAACCAGATTGGGAAATTTTTGCAGAAGTGGGACGACGCTTGGGTTTTGAGGATAAGTTCGCTTTTAATAATTCTGCGGAAGTTTATGCGGAGTTTGTACAATTAACTCGTCACCGTCCTTGTGATATGTCAGGTTTGAGTCACCAAAAATTACAAGTACAAGGACCGACTCAATGGCCACACCCAAAAGAGGAGGCAGGGACGCGGAGAGGCAGGGACGCGGGGAAACGTCTTTACACGGATTTACGTTTTCATACCCCTGATGGACGCGCTAGGTTTGGCGCATATTATTCAAAAGGACTCGCAGAACCACCTGATCCCAATTATCCTTTTGTATTAACTACTGGGCGACTTTACGGACATTGGCACACACAAACGCGCACGGGTAGAATTGAGAAAATTCGCCAAATGCACCCGGAACCGTTTATTGAGATTCATCCCCGTGATGCTGCGACGTTGGGAATTATTGATCATCAGTGGTTAGAAGTGCGATCGCGTCGTGGTAAAACTAAGTTTCCTGCTAAAGTCACAAAAGCTATTTCTCCTGGTACTGTTTTTGTCCCCATGCACTGGGGTAAGCTATGGGCTGATGATGCTGAAGCCAATAATCTCACCCATTCAGAATCTTGTCCTGATTCCCTCCAACCAGAATTAAAAGCTTGTGCTGTGCAGCTAGTCCCAATTTTTGTAGAATCTACAGCCAAAAATTATCAGCTTCAGTCCTCACAATGGTAAGCTTCTAAGTAAATTCCTCAAGAGTGAATTGCCAATAGAGTCAATAATCTATAGTTACAATTATTTTTTTTGATTCTTGACTTGGAGAAATAAGCACCTGAATGCCTGTTTTTATATTGACTTTTGTCAGTTAAACCTGCTTAAGTCTGATTACCAAAAAAGCAATTGTCTCAATGAGGGTTTATTTTTGAATGTTGATTGAAGCATGGGACACTACTAATGAAGAGATTATTTAAGCAAATTAAAGCCTTGACCAGCGATGATAACTTCATGCACTTCATTGAAAACATCGAAGTGGTAGTTTCTAAGATTCTCTCTATTTTGATGGTGCTGGTAATTTTTGTGGCTATTGCAGATTTGAGTATTTTTCTGGTTAAAGAGTTATTCGATGCACCTTACGGTAAATTTAATACCATTTTATTTAAGGTATTTGGTTTATTTTTAAATGTTCTAATTGCTTTAGAAATTTTAGAAAATATCACAGCTTATCTAAAAAAACACGTTTTTCAGGTTGAGTTAGTAATTGTTACCTCCTTAATTGCTATCGCCCGAAAAATTATTATTCTGGATTTAGAAAAAGTAACAGGAATTGATATTATAGGATTAGGAATTGCTATACTTGCTCTCTCGATTAGTTATTTAATAATTCGTTCTAGCAAATCCCATAATAGAGATTAGCTAATTACCAGATGAGGTTTAAAATATCAAATTTTATATGATAACCGAATTTTTTGAATTTGAAGCAGATTTTGTTGACGCTCTCCGTTGCATACCGATGCAGGTACGTTGTAAGTTAGATACCTGTGGGATAAAACTCAAATTGTCTGATTGGAATCAGATAACTTTATCACAACGTACCACTTTAGTTGAATTACCCTGCTCAACAGAAACAGAGATTGAATTTTACCAAGAGTATCTACAAAAATTAATTTTAGAACATACAGGCAAACCAGCTAGTAAATTACCAATTGAGCCTCATCCCCCTTGGATGGATTCTACAACTGTACCACCTAGCGTTCAGGAAAAAGCACAAGAAATAGGTGTTACCATCACGTTACAACAGTGGGAAATGTTAACTCCATTACAACGGTTTGCTCTGCTTAAACTTAGTCGTCCCGGACATGAAAACAAAAACTTTCCCAACGCAATGGCAGAATTTAATCTGATTTAGTCAGTGGTCAGTGGTAAAACTACCATAAATTGACATCTGTTGCTGGATTAGCGTGAATTTGGCATTTTGTATTTTTAATTGGAGCAAAGCGACGGTTGCTGAAGTTATAGTGTATTTATCAATGGTGCTGCTGTTCATAAGGCTAAGGTTAAGTCTACTAACCAAACATTTTCAAAATTTGTTCAGACACACTCACTAACTCGATGACAGGCAAAAACGCAAGACATAATGCATTTCTGCGGCTAGTGTCTAGTAATGAAGTAGCTTCCAGGCCAGAATCTCGCTACTCGCTGCTTCCCAATCAAGAGATGGTCATTGGACGCGACCCCAGCTGCCAAGTTGTCTTGGATGCCATGATGTACAGGATGGTGTCTCGTCGTCATGCAGTAGTTCGTCCCCTCTCGTTATCACCAGATAAGAGGTTCAGCTGGGTTATTTGCGATTTAAACAGTGCCAATGGCACTTTTTTAAATGGTCAACTTTTGCAAGGTTCTCAGGAATTACACCAGGGAGATCACATTTCTTTGGGTGCTGATGGTCCGCAATTCATTTTTGAGTATGAATTCATACCTCAACCCACAGTCATGACCGCTAATCAAGGTACAGTAATAGCCTCTGCCAAAAACAAGCAACTGCAATCACCGCATGACTCAGTTAGTTTCACACAGCTATTTCCAATTATTTCCACGGGAAAAGATTTAACTCGCAAGGCCTACCTTGTACCGGGAATATTAACAGTTATCTTCGTAGTGTTAATGTTCGGTACTGTAGGCAATCCCCAAGCAAATCAAGTAATTGTAGGGTCTTATATCGCCTCTGCTGCTTATTACTTTGTTTACCGACTTTGCGGTAAACAGAAGCCTTGGTGGGTACTCATTGCTATGGCATTGAGTACAATGCTAATTTTGCTCAGTCCTTTATTAGATTTTTTTATCTTTGTATTTCGCGTGATTTTGCCTGGTAGTCTACCCTTATCTCAAGATTCGATTACCTTCACAGAATTACTGGTGCGAATGTTTTTTGGCGCTGGGTTGATGGAAGAATTTCTCAAGGCATTACCAGTATTAGCTGCATATTTCATAGGTAACTCATTGCCATCACCCTGGCGGGAACGTATAGGAGTTTGGGAACCACTAGATGGTATTCTCTTGGGAACTGCTTCTGCTGTGGGTTTTACCTTGCTGGAAACTCTTGGTCAATATGTGCCTGTAATTACCCAAAATGTCACCCAACAAGCAGGAGTGGGTGCTGGTCAACTGGTGGGTTTGCAGCTACTGATTCCCAGAATTTTAGGTTCTGTCGCTGGACACATGGCTTACAGCGGATATTTGGGCTATTTTATCGGGTTGGCCGTCCTCAAGCCTTTAATGGGTTGGCAGATTCTCTCGGTTGGTTATTTAAGTGCCTCCGCCCTCCATGCCTTATGGAATGCTACGGGTTCTATTAATGCCCTGCTGTTGGTAGTTGTGGGTGTTTTATCTTATGCCTTTTTGATGGCGGCAATTCTCAAAGCACGGGTATTATCACCAACACGAGCGCAAAATTTCGCTACTCGCTTTCTTGAACCCAAATAAAACATTTATCAGTTCTCAGTTATCAGTGCCTTTATCAGTGCCTTCTGTGTCCTGTTATCCACACTATTTAATTACTTTTCTATGCCTTAGGATAGATGTCTCAATCGTTGCGATCAGTCTATATATTAGTCTATGCTGAAGGGAATATGAGTAAAAAATGAAAGTTCAGCAAAAGATTTTAAGACACAGAACAACCGTGCCGCCATCGAAAATAATTACTGCTTCCTTTTAATACCCTCCCATTCATGAGGGCTGAAATTTAAGATTCTTCTTGTAAGCTGGAGATTTCTTTGAAGGCATAATGTGCGATCGCTAAACTGACTTTTGCCTGTTCTATTTCCGATAAACCTGTCCACTCTCGATTTTCAATATTGCTGATTATAGATGCCAGATTTTGTTGTTGGTTACTTCGCATGGAGTATGCAAAAGGACGGGCTAGAACTAGTAAGTCGTCTGTTCCCCAATTTGGCAGCAAAGCTTGAACACATTCTACTAGTTTTTCACTGGCAGACTGTTCTAAATTGATAATTTCCGATGCTTTTTGAGCGATCGCATTCAGCCAACTTGAGGGAACAGAGGCAGCAAAAGCACTATCTAAAGATGCTTTTAGACTTTTAGATGGCTGTTCATCATGGTCAGTTTTAGAATGGTAAACTTGAGACCAAATTTCGTCTAGATTGTGATAAAAATCTTGCGATCGCCCAGTCAGGTCTTCTGCTAGTAAATCCTCACATTCAAACTGCTGCTCTAGTTGATTAAAATAAGCTTCCGATTCTTGATCAGCTAGATTCCATGGATAAGTCGCATCTTCAGGTAGTAGTAGTGCTTCTAATAACTCTAAATCGACTGTCGATGGTAAAAATTGGCAAGTATCTAAACCATTGATTTTATTAATCATGTTTCACCTCACAATTAATTAGCATTAATTAACTCTGTTGACAGCTACAACTGGAAGATTCAAATTTCCGCAAAAACAATTCATTAGTCATTGGTCATTGGTCATTAGTCGTTAGTTAGTAGAAGAAGGCAAAAGGCGGGAGGCAAGAGTTAGAAGGTTATTATCCCCATCTCCCCATCTCCCAATTTCCCAATTTCCCAATTTCCCCAGCTACCGAGTCCCCAGTCCCCAGTCATCCGTCACCTGTCAAGGGGTCTTCAATCATGAACTCCCATGTTTCGCCTTTAGCACTGCCAAACTTTAATTTCATTCCTGATCTCAGAGGTACTTGCTCACGGAGAATTTGTTGCCAACCATTTGGGCTTAGACACCAAGTTGTACCGTAGGTGGAGAAATCTTGCAAGTAATAAGTGGTAACTGATTTAGAACCAGTGAGAATATTACGGCAGAGGATTTCGGCATGGCGTTTGGAAATATATAGTTCGGGGATAACAATATCATTATCTTTCGTGCGACCAATACGGGTAACACCAGAACGCAGTAACCAAGTTTTACCTTCTGATGAAAGCGATCGTAAAGAAGCAATGGGTGCTGGGGAAGTTATACCAGAGATAGCAGTATCGGGTAATTCCGTAATTCCTTCATCAACACTTTTAATCAAGTCACCACGAAAATCCGGATGTAGGTAAAGAACTGGTAATGTCCAAGCTGGTTGATTGAACTTATATATTGTTAACAGTTCTTGCCTAGCAGCAGCTACTGCTTCATCAATTGGTTTACGCGATCGCAATGCTTCTGTAAAAGCTTTAATAAAACTATGACTTTCCTGGTCTGCAATTTCATCCCGCATTGCTAATACTGCAGGTACACCATGACGGATGAGGACTTCTGCTAAACTGCTAGCGGGTATAGCCTGTTGATTAATAGCCGCTGGTTGCGCTCCCCAGCAGGCATTAAACACCCCTAGTTTTACGCCTGTGCGGGTTAATACTTGGGCTAATTCTATGCCATTGAGGGTCATATTTGGTCCCAAAAATAATAAACCACCATCGGGAGCAGGTAATCCATGACCAGCGTAAAAAAAGACATTGTAGGCTTTGGTTTCCAACTCTTGAATTAACTGTTGTGGAGTGGGTTGCAAGAGTGTCTTGACCATACAGGCTGATACAGAATTTTTACCAGACGGACTACATTCTGACAAGATTTTTTCCAGAATAGCAGCTTCTGTTTCCAATTCTAGGTTGTCATCATGTCCCAAAACCAACAAGACATTTAAAGCCGCGTCTGTTCGCAAATTTGGCAGGGGTTCAACTTCACTGGTAGTCCGACTAAATAAAATATCTTGGGAAAGAGATATTGCTGATTGGCCGGGTTCGCGCTGCATAATTTCCCAAGGTAGAGCAATCAGATCAGGGTCACGAATTTCCAAGCGAAAACGCAACCGTTTATTCTGACCCATAGCCATACCGCGACTACGTTCCAGACTACCAAGAATTTGTCCATCGAATACCCAGCGCCATAAACTAATGCCCAGATATTGCATCAACCGACTACTGTAGGGACTTGTAGTTTGACCGACTAGGGGTGAACTAAAATCAATTGGTAATGTATTTACTCCTGGTGATGTTGAGACCAAAGCAATATCGAGGGGACTATGACCAGCAAACATTTGCTGCCATTCTTGCCAAATTTGACCGAGTTCAGGAGAAAAAACACAGTCACGCAAAACATAACCACTAGGATAGGGAGCTTTAACCACCCAAATAGCGAAGTTATCAGTGCCAGTATTTACCAGACGAGCGATCGCCACATTCAGGCAGGACATGGATTTGTGGAAACTAAACTTTAAAAAGCAGTAATTGACAACAAACTTTGTCTGGGCGGAAAATTTTGATTTTGTTGATCACCTGAATTATCATATCCTATGATGGTGATGAGTATCACTCAGGCGCTTGGCGCTTCGTCACTGGTGATGGCGATAAATCTTATTGGTTTTCTGAGCTTTGTGGTGTCGGTGTTGCTGTTGTAGTTGGTTGTGGGCTGAGAGATGGAATTGGTGGCTCGGATGTAGATTGGGGTTCTCGTTGGATTTTGAGCCAATATCCCAGGGAACCGGCTGCTAAAAGCACCCCTAAAAGAATTAGTAACTGTAGTGGCAGTTTGGAAGCACGAGCAGGCTTGGTTTCTGGAATTACTTGAGTTGGCTGGTCGGAATTGCCCAAAGCTGTTCCATTTGTTCTTTTTGGTGTCAAATTTACCGTGTTGCTGGCTGAAATATCAGGAATTTCTGCTTTGAGAATGATATCTGGTTCGCAGTATTTGACTTGATAATGTACTAAAGCGATGGTGACATTATCATGTCCATTTTTCGTATTAGCGATTTCCATCAGTCGGGAGACAGCAGTTTCTATATTTGTGTCCCCATTGAGAACGGGTAATATCTCTGTTTCCCAACACTCTTCTACGCGGTCAAAATCACTCAATCCATCGGAAGTGAGCAAGAAAACAGCATCCTCGTCAATGATAAATCGTTGGGAAGTAGGATGCAATGAGGCGCTCTTACTCATACCTAAAGCTTGGACTAAAGAGCCAGAACCACTATGTTGTAATGCTTCGCGATAAATGGCATAGCCTAATCGCACTTCGCGGCAAGCGACATCATCATCCAGGGTAACTTGATAACAACCGTGGCGCGTAATCCAATAGGCACGACTATCACCAATATGGGTAATGTACATTTCGTGAGCGATGGGCAAGGCCATGACTAGAGTAGTTCCCATCCGTTGCCGCCCTTGGCGATGTTCAGTGTCGTTGCGCTGACTGATTTTATCATTGACAAGTGCTATTGCCTGTTCCAAATCACTCAGAAGTATTAAGGGGTCTATGTTTTCAAAAGGAACTGAGGTAAGTTGGATGACCTGTTGCTGAATGGTTTCAATGGCTAAGTTTGATGCTATGTTGCCTCCCTCATGTCCACCGATGCCGTCACAAACAATAGCTAAGGCAGTTTGCTGGGGAGGTTTACTGACAATAACGCCGCTAGGGGGGTAACAGGCATCTTCGTTACGTTGACGACTAGGCCCTGTATCTGTTTGGGTGATAATTTTAATGGTGGTGCTTTGGATTGGCGAGTTTCGTCCACAGGAGGCTGTCCCCAATCCTGCCAGTGCTTGATCTAAAACTGTAATTAATTGCTCAGATGAGTTGATTTCACCTTCAATTAGAGCATCGCTAATTTGCTTGAGGAAACCAGCTATGGCTGGCTTGGCATTTTTGAGGAGTTGTTGCCAAAATGCTCCTAATTGTGACAATGTTGGTGATGTTTGGGAAGAATCAAAACGCAATTCTAGTAACCTCACTAATGACCCTTCTACTCGGATTAAATAGGGGTCTAATAAGCTGGAGGCTACTCCTTCAGTTGCTAGAGGTTGCCACAAATGAGCTATTTGCCAAAGCCAATTAATTTGCCGCATTGATGAAGCATCACCCCAAGCTGCGGTTAACTCGCTGCACAGATTTACTTGAGTATCTGTACTATCAGCTAACAGGGGCGGTTTTTCCAGAAGCAATATTTCTGGCTGAGATTGTCCCTGATTCAGAGAAAGCACCCCATATACTTGTGGTATATGTAAGCGGTAGGGGATTAGTTTTAGATAAGCTTTTATTTTCTCTAAATTATCTAATTCAGGTACTTGGGGTAATAACCCAGGTTTGAGATCAAAAATAATTGATTGACCAAGGACTAAATAGCGATCGGCTAAAATTTCTCCAGGACTACCCAGGCTCAAACTATCTCCCACTACCCACAGGTAACGCTTGGGTAAGGGTGTGGAGCATCGCTGGCAAAACTTGTGAGTCAAGGGGTTGGCAGCTTGACAATATTCATTTGGGCAGTACAGCGTTGCCGCATCATTTTCCATATTTGTCGCACCGATCAGCGATTGGCAATTTATTCAACAGCATGGGCAGCGGTCATTTAGTCCGCTGATGTTTTTGTCCTCAACATAATAGGGGACTGGGGACTAGGGACTAGGGGGACTAGGGACTAGGGACTAGATAGAAAGTTATTCTCCTCTGCTCCTGGGCTCCCCGGCTCCCTTGCCTTTTCTCCCCTGCCTTTCAGCATAGCTACCTTTTAGGGGCTGGTTTTGCCATACCTCTAATTTGTCTGTGAGTTATGAGTTATGGATTTATAACAGGAGTTATAAATTTTGTAACTCATCAACAATCACTCTCAACCTTATTGATTTGCGTTGGCTGCAACTTGGGGTAGTCCCATGCTGTAGTTAGTAACTCGGCTAGAGAGATTGTAGCTAATTTCACCTTTTTGTAGGAGCGATCGCAGAAAATGCTCTATGTCTGACCCAATCCGACGCAAGTTATAATCTGTTAGGTCTACACCACTTGAAGCTTCTACTAGTTCATCAAACTTACGATAAACTTTTTGTAGCGTGTCTTCATTCCAGTTAAATTCGTTGTCTGGGTCAACATCTAACGTCAAGACATGATTGCTAGGAACTAGTTCATCCTTGTCCATCTCCGCCGCAAAAATGCGAATATGACGGGTTGTGGACTTGAGCAGCATCGGGTTATCCATAAAAAGGTGTAAGATTTCGGTTAATTACACTGCAATCATTTTAACGGCTCTGCCTGAGCTTAATTGTCTCAACTTACAAGCTTTAGCTTTGAGCGCAGTTTTATTTTCCCAGCCAGCCTAGAGCGTTTTAAGTTTTTCATATTTCTTTACATTAGTTTAGTCGTCAGTGGAAAAAGGCAATAGACAGGAGGCAAGAGGTAAGAGGCAAGAGTTAGAATGTTATTCTCCCCATATCCCCAGTCCAGAGTTTTCATTTCATCACCCATAGAGCATACCCTGAATAGCGGTATCTGATTGTGGGCATACCTGAAAAATTAATCACTTATTGAACTACTGAAGCGGAAAAAGAATTGGTCGAGCAATATTGTGAGCAAGAATCGAAAACTAAAACAGATATTTTGTTAAAATTGATGATTTCCTTCAGTATAGCTTGTCTGATTTGAAACCAAGAATGCTATTTTGTCAAATTCTGGGCTAAAATAATCTGGTTCAATGTGTATGTGATCATCCACAACCGAATTTTTACAGTTAATAAATTTACTGATTTACCCTTCCAAAATTTGCTGAGAAGAAAGATTACCTCTATTGACTTCATCTAAAGTGCTTAAAATTTGATCTAGCTTTGATTCCAGGAAAAAATCCAGCACATTATTTAAGTAAAATTACTGACTCAATTGTAATAAGTTAAACGGTTATTGACGTTTAGATAAAGTTAGTGTAAAAACTTTTAAAAAGGTTGGACAAGTTCTTACAGAAACTTTATTGTATAGAATCTTAAAAACTGAATAATAGTGTATGACTTAGATATGCCAAAACTACCACAGGAACATCAAAATCTAGACCGTAAAAAGCGATTTGCAATAAAAATAGGGGGGAGTGAGAAATGGAATGCAAATTTGATGGATGAGAAAACACTCTTACATTCAAACACTTCTTTGTATTTAAAAGAAATATGAAGAATTTTTTTTCTGGATATTTTAGCTCCTCACCTGTATAAACACCAAGTAAAGGAATCCTCAAGACTATGAACTCCAAAGCCTTACCGCGCCAAATCAATAATCTCGAAGTAGGTGTTTATGAGTGCGAAATACATCTCAAGTTCCGTTTGATTGAGGAAAAGAGTCTGTTGGGCGATCGCGAACAACTTTTGCAGGTGCTATTAGACGCACTTACTGAGGGATCTGATGACTTTTTGGAAACATTACAAGCGTCTGTGAAGGCGCAGGAGGTTTCTGAGTTCAAAGCCTCACCTCAAATGAGAAGACAACTAATGCGCTTAAGAAACTTTGTTGATAACAGCCAATAGTTAGAGATTTAGTTTTGAGTAGTAGCAAATGCTGTATCTACGTTTGTGCCTAACTAAAATTGATCTGAATCATAAGTTGACTTGTCTAATCTGACTCTAAAACTACAAGTGAGAAGACTACCTAGAAGTTCAAGTCAGCATCTACATTAACCCATACCAGTTGCACTACCACAACAAAACCTGGATGTCTATTAATGCGGTCATCCGTTGCTTAAAATTTGGGTTAGGGTTGTTTAAAATTTTTACTCAGGGGAATTTCAGAAAAACTAGGATTCCGTTTCAATTACAACCACCCATATAGTGGAGTTTGGTAGCAAACTCAACCAGGTGCATTTTACCTATTCTTTTTATTCCCATTGAATACGAAAGCTGTCGCCATAACTTCTCTTGAGAGAGGTGAAGGTGTGTTGGCGTGTTGCAGCTACTGAGCAAGTCCATGTTCTAGAGCAAAACGCACTAGTTCTGTACGGCTGTTAGTGCCGGTTTTACTAAATAATCGGCTGACGTATTTTTCGACGTTGCGGACGCTGGTTTCTAAGCGGCGCGCGATTTCTTTATTCATCAATCCTTGCGCTACCAGGTTTAATACACTTTGCTCTCTGGGGGTCAAATCGATTTTAAATGGAGGTGGAGATTGAGAAATACCAGTTCTTGGACTTAACAAATCTTTAATTTTGGAAATTTCATGGGCTAATTTGGCAATGTCCATGTTTTCACTATCTTCACCTATAGCTGGTGCTTGAGCAGTACGACGGGTTAGAAGATTTTCAACAATGGCTATTAATTCATCCGGATCGAAGGGTTTGGGTAGATAAGCGTCAACACCTGCTTGATAACCTTGGATGCGATCGCCTGTCATGCCTTTAGCTGTTAAAAATACCACTGGTAAGGACTGAAAGCGGGGGTCATCTCGCAGTTGCTTGAGGAACTGATAGCCATCCACCTGGGGCATCATAATATCAGAAATCACTAAATCAGGTGTATTTTGCTGCATCAAGTCCCAACCTTCACGGGCGTTACTGGCAACTTGAACACTGAAGCCGCTTTCTTGTAAATATTCTTTGACGGCTTCTCTTAACCCTGGTTCATCATCTACCAGTAACAGTTGTGCTGACATTGAAAATTCCTATGAGTGTACGTTTTTCTAATTTAGCGAAATTTGGTCAGGATTGGGTACTGGGGATAGGGGAGATTTGAGGTATTGTAAGGGATACTCTTAGACATCTCCGAAGAAGAATGTAGAGACGTTCCATGGAAGGTCTCTACAAGGGTTTTGAAAAACGCATACCCAATTTCTGGCGATGTCTATTGCCCATAGTATAAAGGGTTTGAGTCCAAACCAAAATTTTTGCTCAAAATTTCCCTCAAGAATTATTCAAACTCCGCCAAAGATACCAGCAAGCTATAGTGCGGTAAGGTTGCCATTGTTGGGCTAGTTGTTCTACAGTTTTTTTATTGGGGAGGTCAGCTAAACCATAGAGTTGACGGATAGCATTACGAATACCCAAGTCATCTACTGGTAGAACATCCCAACGATGTAATCTAAATATTAGTAACATTTGCACAGTCCAACGTCCAATACCCTTAACTGTAGTTAAACACTTAATAATAGATTCATCATCCATTTTTTGTAGGTCATCTAAGCTTGGTAATTGCTCAAACCGTTGTGCTAAATCCTTGAGGTATGAAATCTTGGGACGGGAAATGCCCACCGAGCGTAAAACATCATCTGGGGTGTTAATAATATCACTAGCTGTCAATGAATCACTGTATAGTTGTAAAAATCTGTTGTGAATAGCGGCAGCGGCTTTACCTGATAATTGTTGGTAAATAATTGACCGGCACAAACAATCTAATAAATCCCCTGTTTGCTGTACCTGATTTAGCCGACATTCCCCTACGTGCAATATCACTTCGGCTAAAATAGAATCTTGTTTAAGTGTTGTAATCGCAACTGAGTACATTGATGATTAAATCTATAAAAATGCTGATCGCTCTTGTGCCATCGCTTTAGGGAACTACAAAAAACAAATTATAACGGCTTTTCCTCCCCTTGCTCTAAAAGTGATGGGATATTTTTTTATTTGCAAGTCCCTATCTTAAATTTCCAAACTTACAACCATTCAATTATATGGGCATTTTCTGGTAATTTTGCTTCTCTTTGTCCAATACTTCTTTCTCTACCAGTAAATAGACCAAGGGGCGTATTTAAAAAATCTACAAAACCAGCTTTACCAATAATATTTTTAATGCTTTCCCTTGGTACTTCTTTTAATAACCAACGCAGGAGAATATAACCATATTCTTTAGTTTTCATTTCTCGCGTTAATTCTATATGATGCAATTCATGTAAATAGCGATTAGAACGCCCATAACGCCTCCATTGACTAGCTAATTCTTTGATTGTCAGTCGGTGACGGTGTTGAACAATAGCATCAGCCGCAAATTCTAATTTACCCAGATTAGCTTTGAGAATCCGCCAACAAATATCGGCATCTCCTCCTGTGGTAAGATAGGGACGAAATAAACCTGACTTAGTAAAAACCTGACGACGAATTGCTAAATTTGCGGTTTGTCCATAGGGGCAAAATTTATGAGCAAGAGTATGTTTTTGAGATAAAGTTTCTTGTTTATCTGCGAATTGTTCCAATAAACTTTTTCCTGGTAGGGCGACAATTTCTCCAGCGACAATTACAACTGCTGAATTAATGAAAGGCCGAATTAATTTATTTAACCATTGGGGCTGAGGACGACAATCTGCATCGGTAAAAGCGATAATTTCACCTGTAGCGGCTTTAATACCAGTGTTGCGGGCTGCGTAGGAACTTTGAATTTTATTTTCACTTAAAAGACGAATGGTGATTGGGGAATTTTCAGCTGTTGTTTGCAAAATAGGGAGGGTGCGATCGCTGCTATTATTATCTACTAATAGATACTCTACCTGGTCTTTTGGATAAGTTTGCAACAACAAACAACTCAGCAAGTCTGGTAAATCTGCCTCACCATTATAAATAGGAATCACCACCGACACCTTGGGGAGAAAGCTTTGGGCGGTAGTTGCTTCAACAGGCTGATGATTCATATATTTGAGTTCGTCGATTACCTACGAATATTTATACTATCACTATAAGATCCCCGACTTCTTAGAGAAGCGGGGATCAAGTTGTATAAACACCTGGCAACAAAACTTAAAATTTCAAATCTTCAGCCCGAACGCTTAGAGGTTGGGAAGTTTGAGGAGGTGTTAGGGGTTGGGCAAATTTGCTATTAGAGAGAGCAACAATAGCACGGGCATATTGTGGATCACTCAAAGTCCCGATTAAGTTGGGATTAGCAGCCAACTGACGCTCTTGTGCTTCCGTCAAATCTAGCTGAATATCAGGTATAATCCCCTTATGGTTGATATCTGTACCTTTGGGGGTGTAGTAGTGAGCGATAGTCACAGCTAACCCAGAGCCATCTGTAAGTTCATGGACTGATTGCACCAAGGCTTTACCAAAGGTTTGACTACCTACTACTACCGCCCGGTTGTTATCCTTGAGTGCGCCGGTGAGAATCTCACTAGCACTAGCGGAATTACCATCTACAAGAACAGCTAAGGGTCGATTTGTCAAGGCTGTGCGATTGGCTTTAGTTTCTTCACTACCTCCCACACGATCCACTGTCTTGACAATGCCACCATTATCCAGCCACATCCGCGCTATTTCAATGCTGGCTTGCAACAAACCGCCTGGGTTTCCTCGCAAATCTAATACATAGGAATCGACTTTCTGACTGTTCAACTCACGAATAGCTCGTCGCATCTGATCAGCGGCGTGGCCACTAAACTCCCTCAATCGAATATAGCCAATCCGACGGCCACCGTCTTGCTTGAGGGTATAACGCACTGTCGGAACTTCGATAGTTGCCCTTGTCAGCTTGACATCAAACTGATTTTTTCCGGGTCTTACCAGTCGTAAGGTGATACTAGTGCCAGCTTTGCCGCGAATCAAATTAGATGCGTCATCCACTTTCATCTTGAGAGTGGATTGATCGTTAATCGCTAAAATTTCATCCCCTGTTTGAATACCTGCTTTCTGGGCTGGAGAATTCTCTATAGGTTCAACAACGGTCAATCGCTTGGTTTTTTCGTTTATTTCCATGCGAATGCCAATTCCAGAAACTTCACCAGATGTTTGATTGGTGAGGGTTTCAAATTGTTTGGGGTCCATAAACCGCGTGTAGGGATCACCCAATCTTTGCAGGGCTTCGCGGATGGCTACATAAGCTTGTTCATTGGAAGTATAGTCTTTGCTTAACAGGCTTTGCCTAATTGCTTGCCAATTTTGTTGATTAAATTTGCCATCAACATATTCACGATTCACTAGTTGCCATACTTGGTCAACTAACGCTTTTGGACTATCTTGTAAAGCGGCGTGAACACATCTTGTCCAAGCTTGACCAAACACAGATATAGTGGCAGTTGTAGCGATCGCTCCACCAATCAAGGCTGCTTGGAGCGGTGAGTGACGTTTCGCAGATTGATTCATGTATATTCAGATGGAATAATTGTATTGTTGACAGTTTAGCAATCAGGTCTTCCTGAGATTTTGAAGTTTTTATACTCTACTTATCAGCTATGCTTAATCAATCATTTTTTTCCTTTGTAAATGATGTTGAAATTACCGTCTTTTTATTAATAGTTATCGCTTAGATTTGGTGGGTTTACTGTAAAAACAACGACAGCAACGCTGTGAATCTCGTCACTGTATCCTCTTTACACCCTAAATCCTTTTCCTAAGATAGCATTTTGTTGATTTGATGGCAGGATTTTTCAATAGTAAACAATAAAGTTTTAATTTTCTATGTTATGAAGCACAAATTTACGAGCAAATCATCAATTTCCTGGAAGGGTAAATCGAGAAAATTGTGGCGATTGTTACAAAATATTGCTTTTGGTTTGTGTTTTATCCTGCTGATTTGGCTGACTTTCACCACTATAACCTTAGTTTCTGCTTCTTCACAGCCTGTAGATGCCTTTTTCGTGCTTGGGGGTAGTATTCGTAGGGAGATTTATGTTGCTCAACTGGCTAAACAATCTCCCCAAATACCTATTTTAATTTCTCAAGGTTCCCCAGCACCCTGTATTTGGCTCATTTTTAAACGGGAAGCAGCGGATTTACAAAAGGTCTGGTTAGAAAATTGCGCTCATTCTACTTTTGAAAATTTTTATTACGGGATACCAATTTTGCAACGCTGGGGAGTGCGTAAAGTAAAATTAATTACTTCTGGAACTCATATATCACGAGCTAAATTAATGGCACAAATTCTTTTAGGCGCTCAGGGAATTTGGGTAGAGCCTGATGTTGTTCAGGAACAAGGTATTCCTGGTAATAAAGAATTTTTGATAAAAACTGGATTAGATGTTATCCGTAGCTTATTTTGGGCGGTTTTCAGTCACTTTATTCATCCCCAATGCTCAAACCTAACAAGACTGGTTGATGTAGATATGCCAGCTTGGCAACAACGCGGTTTTCACTGTGAACATCAGGGACAATTAAAAATCAAAGCAGGAGTTAGGAGTAAAACCCTCTTGTAGTCGGAGTTTCATAACCGATGTCCTAACTACCCTGTATAGTTTTATCAAATTAAACCATTATAGGCGATCGCTTGAATCATAGATATAGGAACCGTGGTAAAATATTCCTTTTGAAATTGTTCTTCTCGGACTGCGGCTAAAAATTGCTTAATAGCATTATCAGCTTTATTTTCATCGCTAATAATTGCATCCCAAGTGATTTGTAAATATCTATCTTGACGTTGAACTGTAAAACCTAAATATTTTAAAGCTTTCAAGCCTAAATGTAAACTTACATCGCTGATTCCCAGTTTTTCTAAAAGTTGCACACGGGTAACTAGCTGATTTGTCCGATTTATAAATTTAGCAATTCCTACTAAGGTAAACCAAATATCATTGGGTGTTTGTTTTTGTGGTTTTGACCAAGCTATAGCTAATTGTTGTTGATTATAAACCGACCTTCTCAACCATACCCGTAAATCATCCCAACTTGTTGGACAATCTTTAATAATCAATATGGAGTTATTTTTTTGAAATTGTGAATAATCCTGATTTCTCCAATCTAAGATCATCGCTGATTTCTCAGTTTTTACTTCTAAATCAGCACACGGACGTACAGAAATTAATCTAATTTCATAGCGTTTTTTAAAGCTGTTGTAGTCTATTTCCGCTATACAATCACATCTACCTATAGGCAATTCTTCTTTATAATGTCCCCACCAGATACCCGGAAAAGAGTTTTTACTAGAATCATCCCGAATATCAAACTCGGTTTTAATATATTGTATTTTCTTGCCCTTGAAATCCTGTTGATTACGATGCCAAGCATTTTCAAACCAACAATTTTTAATCAACAATTTTGGAACAGGATTTCCCATTCCACAAGGTTCTAAAATTTTCAGTTCTAAAAATAATTCTTTCCCTAAATCTGCAACTGTTACCACTACATCAGCTTGGACTGTGGGTGTAAGATTAATTCCCCCTAAAGATTGCCGTAATTTTTGATTAATGGCATCTGTAAATAAAGGAATATTCTCAACTAATAAACTTAAACCTGCTGCAAAGGGATGTCCACCGAAACGATGTAATAAATGTGCTTGTTCTTTGACTAATTGATATAAATCAACAGAATTAATTGAACGCGCAGAACCACGCGCTAGAAGTGTCTGCGATTCTCCATTTTCCGTACTTAATAAAATCGTTGGGCGACCTGTTTCTTGCGCCACTTGACCCGCAACTAAACCTAAAACACCACTAGGCCATTGCGGGTCTTCTAAAACAATTACACTAGTAGTTGATAAATCTAATTGGGAGAGTTTTTTAAATACTTGATTCTGCACATCTTTTTGTAAAGATTTGCGCCGGGTATTCGCTAATTCTGTTTCTTCTGCAAGTTGCTGACAGCGTTGAATATCTCGACTCGTTAACAGTTCTACACAAAAACTAGCATCACCATGAATCCTGCTGACTGCATTAATACGAGGACCCAAACCAAAGGAAATATCTGTAGGGCGATCGCCACTTTTCTGGCATAATTCTAATAATCTACCTACTCCTGGCCGTCTTCTCTCTGCAACTGGTTTTTTATAATCAGCTTGTAACTTTTGAATTCCCACTTGCGCTAAATAACGACAATCACCATTTAATTGTACTAGGTCAGCAATTAATCCCACCGCTACTAAATCTAACAAATCATCTAAGGGATGTTGTGGTATATCTGGCAAAGTTTCATATAATGCTTCTACTAATTTATAAGCAACTGCTACCCCAGAAAGATGAAATAATGGATGTTCTCTTGGTAAATAACGAGGATTGATAATTGCAGCGACTGGAGGACGTTCAGCAGGTAAAGTATGATGGTCGGTAACGATTACATCTATACCTAATTTTTGAGCATAAATAATTTCATCAATATTTGTACTTCCCGTGTCACAAGTGACGATTAATTGACAACCTTGTTTAGCTAAATTATCAATTCCTGCTAAATTAAGTCCATGAGATTCTGTTAAGCGATTAGGAATGTAATAAGTTAATTGTTTATTTTGAATAAAAAATTGTCCTAAACCATCCCACAAAACAGCAGTTGAGGTAATACCATCAGCGTCAAAATCTCCCCAAATAGCAACTTTTTCACCAGCTTCACCCGCTTTTTTTAAACGGTGCATTGCCAAACCCATTTCTTGCCCAAATTCATCAGGTTTTGCTGGTTGATAAGCTTGATAGTTAACAAAAGTTGCTAATTGTAATTCACTTTGTATCCCTCTTTGCCAAAGTAATTGGGACGCGTAAATTCCACTTGATAGCGGTGTGTACTGTTTAACTGCTTGGATGAACCATTCAGGAATTTGTTCTGTTTCTAATAAAATCCACTGCATTTAATTAATTCAAGATTATTAATTATTAATTATCTTTTTCCTGACTCCTGACCAAAATTCATTCATCATTTATAATTAAATCTCTTGGTGATTCATTCTCCAAGGGATTGATAGCTACTTCACCAGGAATTCCTTCTGATTTACGAGAACGAATAGTAGGACGAGTGCGCCTATAACCTGCCCTTTCTGCTTTTTGATGTTCATAATCTATTAGTCTGCCATAATATGGATGTTTACTCAAATTCATTGATAAGAAAATATGTTGTCGGATGTTACCAAAACCTTTACGATTAAAAAATTTAACTGCTGGAATATTCGTAGGATCTGTATCTACTAACATAAACCGCGCCCCATCTTCAATCATTCGCGCTACAACTTTATCAACTAATTTGTCTGCTACTCCCTGACGTTGAAATTTAGGATTTACACCTAACCACAAAATATAACCATAAGTCCAAGATGCTTTACTAATAATAGTGCCTAAAATAAATCCTGCTAGTTCGCTATCTGTTTCTGCAACCAGGCAATATTCTGGATCTGTGTTGTAAAGTCCAATTACTTCCCATTCATCCCAGGTGCGATATAAATAAGGATATAAATCGCTGGTAAATAGTTCTTCACCTAAGTGGTAAACAGGCGCAATATCATCAATTCCTAAATCCCGGACATAAATGGTATCAGTTTCATCAAAGGCTTTCATGATTATGGCTTTAATTGTTATTATCTAATTTTCCTTATTTTCTATCAAAAAAAATTCTTTTTTCTCATATATTCAAAGTGATACTTCTTGGATATTATCAATATTTGGTAAAATTTGAGACGATATTTCTACTGGATTATTGGTTTGACTATAACAAAGGACAGCATATTGACAATATTCACAAGATTTTTTAGATGCTGGTTCTTGGGGAAATGGCCCCTTTTGGTGATATTGTTCTAACCAATTAGTTAAATTACTCAACAGTTCATTTAAGTCGTGTTCTGTTTGTTTATGTTTGCGAGTATCATATTTAAATTGAAGATTTTTAGGTTGGTCTTTGGCTTGAACAAACCAGTAATTCATAGATATATTATTAGGCAAATATTCGCTAGTTTCTGCCAGAACATACATATAAAGTCGGGTTTGCCAATTCTTAGCTAAATAGCTTTTATTCGGTGGTTGAGGATAGGTTTTCCAGTCAAAAATCTGTGCTTTTTCTTGATCTGCTATTAATAAATCATAAATTACTGTGAGTAAGTAATCCTGAATTTGCAAAGTCCGATAGTGTTCACTATCGCGGAAGGTCTGACTATCGTTATCAGGTGTTAATATTTCTGGTGCAACATTGGCAAAATCTGTCATCCAAGTTTGCAGTTGAGTATCCGCTTGCAAGAAACTATTAATTGGTAAACCCATTTCTTGCTGCTGCATGAGCAGGTGAAAACGACTACCTAAAGTCTGATATTCTTCCTGTTGGGGGTCTGTGGGTGCGGTAAGTTGTTCTAAATAGGTATGCTGGAATTTACGAGGACAAGCTGCAAGTAAGTTGAGATGTCCTTGGGAAAGTCGAAATAGTTGAGTAGATGTTGATAGCATTTTTGCTTTGTTTGTGTAATAAATTCCCTCTTCCCTATTCCCAAAGAAAAATAAAAGGTAAAAGGCTGAATTTTACATTTCTCTTTCATCCTCTTACCCTTTTTATATACCTGATGCTTATTTCATGTTAGCCGCTCTACAAGACTTGGGCAAAGAGAAACAAAGTTTAACAAAGTTAAATATTGCTCAGATTGCTTGCTGCTTCCTTCTGGCAGTGTCGGCATCCACCAGTCTCCAGGCTTGACTTCAGATACGGCTTACCCTAGTCGCACTGTTGAAAATAAGAGGACATTTGCTACTTTAGTTCATTATTTTCAGCATCATTAAGGTTTTTGGATTTCTCAACCGCTTGTAAGCCGGTGGCCTACTCTCAGAAGTTTTGTACAGGGTCTCAAGCCTTCTATTTTTTACCTGGTTTTCGCGTTATCACAAGTGTAACAACTTCTCTGTTGATCCAACTATTTAGTTAGAGTTGTTAGCCCGTGCATCCTTGACGGCCGCAATAAAAAATAATACGGTGAGAGGAATACTCAAAGCTAGGATAATGGCAGTAGTTTGGACACCTAAATCTGGCTGTCCAGAACTGAGTTCAAATACTGAACCAACAGCAGCGATCGCTGTAAAACAAGAACCACCTAAAAATAAACCGCTTTTTGGAGTTAAATACACAACTAGACCACCCTATGCTACTGGTTTCACCGCTTGATACGAGAAGCCATTTTTAGATAGTTCCTGTGCCAAAGTCAAGGAATTTTCTACACGGTCTACAAATACGACACCGTTGAGGTGATCCATTTCGTGCAAAATACATCTCCCTAGTAAGTCATCAGCTTTTAAGGTTTTAGGACGACCATATTCATCTTTATAGGCAATTTCTACCACTTGGGGGCGTTTGACATCCAAATAAACTTTAGGGATGCTTAAACAACCTTCTTGAGCCACACAAAGCTCACTACTAACCTGTTTTATGACAGGGTTGATCAATACCAGCGGAAGCGCATCTGGTTTGTCTGGTTCACAGTCGATGACAATCAGTTGTTTGTTAACTCCGACTTGGGGTGCAGCCAAACCAATACCATCCTCGCTGTACATAGTTTGCAGCATTTCCCGCACCAGTTGGCGAAGTTCATCATCTATTTTTGTAACCCGCTTTGCAGGTTGACGCAGGACGCGATCGCCTAAATAATGAAGCTTCAAAGGTGGATTTTTTAACTTTTTCTTCTCTACAGCAATATCCAAGGGCATGATTCTTGTGGCTTAATGATGAATGTCTTACTCACTCAATTCTATCGTTAGTTGACAGGAGTTAAGGTGACAGGTGACAGGTGACAGGGAATATAGGAGATCATTTACGAATTACGAATTACCAATTTATGCTTAAATTTTTTACCAAACTAGATTATCTACTTAAAGAAACTTTCCTGGGGTTGTTACGGGGAGGGTGGATGAATTGGGCTGCTGTCAGTACCATGACAGTGTTACTATTTTTATTTGGCTTAAGTCTGCAAACTTCTTGGCAAGTAGAAAGACTTCTCAACCAGTTTGGTAGTCAGTTAGAATTATCAGTCTATTTGAAATCAGGTATTCAAGCTGTTAATATTGAACCACTAGTAGCAAATTTACCAGATGTGGCTGGAGTAGAAGTAATTACTAAAGAACAAGCTTGGACTAAGTTGGTTAAAGAACTTGGTTTGACTAATATTGAAGGTGCTAACCAGCAACTAGGGGGTAATCCTCTGGTGGATGAGATGAAGGTAAAAGCCGCAAATCCCCAAGTTGTAACCGATTTAGCAACACAGTTAGCAAAGTTGCAAGGTGTAGATGTGGTGCAGTACGTAGATGAAGCGGTGAAACGTATTGGACAGTTACATCAGGGTCTGAGTTGGCTGACTCTGACAATTACCGTTATTTTGACTTTAACAGCCATAGCTGTGACTACAACTACTATACGCCTAATTGTCATGGCGCGTCGTCGAGAAATTGAAATTATGCAACTGGTAGGTGCTACTTACGCTTGGATTTACCTACCATTTATTTTACAGGGAATTTCTTTTGGCTTGGTTGGTGGGGCGATCGCTTGGAGTTTTATTTCTGTCACTCAACAATTTATCAACCGCTTACTAGTTAATCAGCCTGAGTTTATCCAATTTATTAGTCACGGTTTACAGCTAACTGTTTCCCAAACCTTACTATTACCCCTGATTCTCTTGGGTTTTGGCGCATCTGTAGGATTGATGGGCAGCTTGTTTGCTGTCCACCGTTTTGCTAACAGGTGACAGGTGAAGAAGCAGGGGAGCAGGGAGCAGGGAGCAGGGGGAAGTTATTTATATTTTTCCCAGTCCCCAGTCCCCAATCATAAAGAACAAGGTATTTGTAAAGCCTGTCTCAATAAAGTCTCATATTCTTGGTTACTGATGGGATAAGCGCCAAATCTCTCTAAATGAGGATTCATCATTTGTGCATCAAACAGTAAAAATTTCCTTTGGCGCAACCTTTCTACTAACTTGACCATTGCTACCTTAGAACCTTCGGGAATGTTGTAAAACATCGATTCACCAATAAAAGCACCACCAATCACAATCCCTAAAATTCCCCCCGCAAGTTTATCACCTTGCCACGTTTCAAAACTATAGGCATAACCAGTTTGGTAAAGTAGCCAGTAAATTTTTTGTAATTCTGGAGAAATCCAAGTTGTTTTACGGTTAGCGCATCCAGCAACTACACCCAGGAAGTCACGGTTAATCGCTACTGTAAACCTTTCTTGGTTAAGAACGCGCTTTAATGATTTAGGGTAGCGAAATTTCTCATCTAAGGGAATCAAAGTATGTTCCTTACTTCCATACCATCCCAGGTGATCATACTCATCAGCCATGAGAAAATAGCCTTGAGCATAACCTCGAATAATAGCAGCAACATCATATTCCATAGTTCAGTTAACAATCACAATAAGCCTCAGAGGAAAACAACTTGCTGTTATCAACTTTCCTATGCGTTCTTCTGAGTTTACCTTGGTACACAAAATCTATTTAAGATATACAAACATGACTCAGCCAATTCCACCCATTACCCTACCACCATCTGAAAATCCTCAACTAGAAGGCGAATGGTTGCAAAAGCGCCTGTTGCGGTGGCTGGATACAGAATTTCTTCCCGAAGTAGTTAATCAAAAAATTGCCCAACGTGCAGCGCAGATTTTTGTTAGACAACGCATGGAAGGCGAAAATGATTTAGGTTCTCTGGTTATTGCTATTGTCACAGAGATGCAGGCATTTGATTTTTCTAAAAGCTTTTATGGAGAGTTTGCGATCGCCAACGCCGTTAGCGATCTACTCTTAGATAGCCTGGGAATTGATCATTGTTGTGGTCAATAATAATTTGGTCATTAGTCATTAGTCATCGGTCATTATACTTTTGACTTTTGACTTTTGACTTTTGACTTCCGCGAAGCGGTTGACCACTGACTACCAGCTAGACTTGACAACCCCAGGTAACAAACCTTGGTGCGCCCATTCCCGGAGAACGTTCCGAGATAGTCCAAAATCACGGTAAACTCCTCTAGGACGACCTGTTAACCAGCAACGGTTTTGGCGACGAGTAGGCGCACTGTTGCGAGGTAGTTGTTGAATTTTGCGGTGAATTTCCAGCTTATCCAAAGGAGATTCTGCTGATTTGAACTCTTCTAGCAACTCTTCCCGCTTTGCAGCATACTTTTCCACCAACTTGGCGCGTTTTTTCTCGCGCTCAATCATACTCTTTTTGGCCATAAAATCCCTAATGTACTCAAAGGCAGCGTTTTCTATTCTACACTCTCTGCGTCTGGAACGTCTCTACAAGAGCAAAAAAGAAATCTTTTCACAAAATTTTTTCGCATTTTGTCAGTACAGGTCATTGACGCGCACCTAAAAACCTGATGTAATTATTTTTTATATATCCATACTGCACTAACACGATAAATCAAAAAGCAATACAAAACAATAAGTCAGCACGGTTATTGATATAAACAAACCCTGTCATCTTCCAACGTGAGTAAAGAAAAAATGCAGATGAATTAATACACTTAGCTTTCTGTATATTATACTTTTATAACAATTAATGATGTATGCAAACATTGAACAATTGGCAATACTGAGACAAGGTTTCCAGGTTTGGAATAAATGGAGAGATGAAAACCCAAACATAGATATTTATCTGATAAAAGCTGATCTGAGATGGACTAATCTTAAACAAGTTAATCTTCAAGGTGCGAATCTCTGTGAAGCTAAACTCATTGAAAGTGACCTGACTGGGGCTGAGCTCAGTTATGCTAACCTCAGCAACACTGAAATCATCGGTGCTAACCTCAGTCATGCTAACCTAACTGGCGCTGATATTAATAACGCTAATCTCACTGCGGCTAACTTTAGTGAAGCTAACCTCACGAAAGCTAACATCAGTAACGCACTCTTGATGAACACAAATTTATATAGAGCTAACCTTAGTGGGACTGATCTCAGTTTAAGTTACCTCTCTAACGCTAACCTTAGTAGGTCTAACCTCACTGCATCTAACTTCAGTGAAGCTAACCTCACTGCCTCTGACTTTAGTGGAGCTAACCTATGTGAAACTAACTTTAGTCACACTAACCTAAGTGGAACTAACTTCACTTCAGCCAATATGAGTTTAGCCAACTTGAGAGGGGCTTATCTTTATGGAGCAAACCTCAATGAAGCAAACCTCAGTTCAGCAAACCTGAGTGAAACAGACTTGACTGAAACAGACCTTAGTGAGGCTAATTGTAGTTTTGCTAATTTCACTAATGCTAATTTACGTTTAGCACGAATAATCTCTACAAACTTTCACGCTGCAAACCTCACAGGTGCTTGTATAGAAGATTGGCATATTAACAGTAATACAAATCTAGAAAAAGCTATTTGTGAATATGTGTATATGAAAATTAACGATGAGAATAAAACTGAACGCAGACCTATAAATGTTAATTTTGTACCTGGAGAATTTGCCAGTTTGTATCACAAAATCATAGAAAATACAGATTTAATTTTACGGAAAATTACCCCGTTGGAGTAATTCATTAAAAAGCCATTTTTTCGCAATAGTGATAGTCAAATCTATTGACACGGACTGAAAACCCAGTTATGCTTATTTTGATGAGGAAGAACTATCTTCTGTGCATAAGCATATCAAATGACATTTAATCAAATTAAATAAAGATATATTAAAATTAAATATTATAACCAGTTGCCAAAAAGACGTAGTAAAGGTTACTATACTAATACCGTATTTAAACATATTATTACTTTCTTTAAATATTAAATCCTCTACTGGGTATGAATCACAGTCACTTATTGATGGGACTGATGTTTGCGTAATGAGCTATTGTATCAACCCGCACTGTCCAAAACCTATTGACCTAGCAAATGCAAATAATCCTATTTGTCGTAACTGTGGGTCACAATTACTGCTGCAAAATCGCTATCGGGTACTTAAACAACTAGGTCAAGGTGGTTTTGGGAATACCTTTGAAATTGACGACGGTGGTAAAACCAAAGTTTTAAAAGTGCTGACGGAGAATAACCCTAAAGCGGTGGAACTATTTCAACAAGAAGCTAAGGTTTTGAGTCAGTTAAATAGTGCAGGTATTCCCAAAGTCGAAGCGGATGGTTATTTTACCGTTTTACCTAAAAATAGCTCTGTACCATTGCACTGTTTAGTAATGGAGAAAATTGAAGGGGTAAATTTAGAGCAATGGATGGAATTTCGTAATTATCAAACTATTTCTGAAACTCAAGCTCTTAATTGGTTAAAACAAATTGTAGAAATTCTGGCTTTAGTACACGCTAAAAAATATTTTCATCGTGATATTAAACCTCAGAATATCATGCTGCGACCTAGTGGGCAACTGGTTTTAATTGATTTTGGTGCAGTGCGACAAATCACCACCACAATTTTAGCGGGAAATTCCCATACTAGAATTATTTCACAAGGTTATTCACCACCAGAACAACAAAACGGTTATTCTGTACAACAGTCTGATTTCTTTGCTTTGGGACGGACTTTTATATTTTTACTGACTGGTAAAGAACCACAGGATAAAGCTATTTATGATCCTCTGACTAATGAGTTAAATTGGCGAAAATATGCAGTTAATATTTCTCCGCTTTTAGCAGATTTAATTGATAATTTAATTGCTCCTACTGCTAATCAGCGTCCTGAAAATACAAGAGTTATTTTACAGAGATTAAAGGAAATTGAACAAGGGTTAAATCAAGTTCATATTTTCAGAAACAATACTAAGATTCAATCTAAAAATAGTGCGTCTGTGACTGTTGCGGTTAGTCCAGGTAAACCAGTCACAACAACGGCTACTAAACCAACTCAGAAAAAACAGAACCCTTGGCAATGGTTAATTAGTTTAGGTGTGGGATGTTTTGCTATTGCTGCATTGAACCAACCTAATAACAAAATTATTGTCACAACTAGGGAAGACTGGGATAAACTTTACAAAGCAGAAGATTTAGCGAAAAGTCCTAATGTAGATAATTTACTCAAAGCTATTAGATTAGCTGAGGCGATTCAACCTGAAAGTTATGTATATCAAAAATCCCAAGAGTTAAAATCTGAATTTGTTAGAAAAATGCTCAAATTAGCACAGGAGAAAATGAATGAGAAAGATGCATATACAGCATTAGAAATTGCTCGCAGAATTCCTCCTAATCCTGAATTACAGGCAGAAGTTGATGATTTTATAGTGTTAAGTGAAGCGAAAAGATTTGCCTTTATTGGTACTGTAGCTGGGTTAGAAGCGGCAATTTCCCTAGCTCAACAAATAGATGCTTCTAGGGATGTTTATAATGAAGCACAACAATTAATTGCGCGTTGGCAATTAGAACTTAAAGAAGATGCACCATATTTATATCGTGCGGAACAAATCGTATTCTATGATGAGGATATTGCTTCCTTACAAAAAGCGATCACAGAAGCTAGTCAAATTCGCTCTGTCCGTGCATTATATCCAGAAGCACAGAAAAAAATTAACAATTGGACTGCTAAGATTCAACGCATTCAAGACCAATCTTATTTAGATCAAGCAAAGATTATTGCTGAAAGCGGAGATTTAAATACCGCCATTTGGGAAGCTCAAAAAATTGCTTCATCAGGAAGGGCGCTTGCTAGTGAAGCACAAACAGCAGTGGATAGTTGGCAAGAACAACAGATCCGCGCTAGAGAAAACTGGAGAAAAGCCAGAGAAGTGGCTGTTACTGGTACACCAAAAGATTTAGCTGAGGCCATCCGCATCGCTGATCGCGTTCCCAAGCGTAACATTTTACGCATGGATGTTAATGTCGGTATTGATCAATGGAGTCAGCAAATATTACAAATGGCACGCTCTCAAAGCGAGTTTGATATTCCTAAAAGTATTGAAACTGCAAGGTTAATTCCTCGTGGTAGTTCTGCTTACAGAGATGCCCAAATCCAAATTAGAACTTGGAAACTAAGAGAGAAGTAAAGACCTAAAAAGCAGTCACTAAAAGGAGTATAGCAAATCAGGAATGTAAATAAGTAAGCAGAAGCTAGTTATCATTGGAAGGCTGATTAGAATTATAGGTGACTAACTTAACAGCTATTTGTATAGAGATATAGTAATCCTGTCTATCAAAGGTGAGCAAAGTAGAAAGACTAGAGATAATTAAAGTAAAACAAAAGTAAGTAGTAGTAGGTTGGGTTGACTCAAGGAAACCCAACCAAAGCATAATTAAAAATCCCTAATTTCTCTCCAAAAGTCATTCAATAAATTTGTGTCTACTCCAAACTCAGATAAAAGCTTGAATTTTTCTCCTCCCAAAAAATCTCAACCAAGTCAAAATCTACCAAATTTAACGGAGATTGATCCTGTAGGTAAAACTTGGGAAAAGCATCGAATTAATGCTGATAAAGTTGCTGAATATTACGCAAAAGCAGATAATGATACTTTCAATGAGTATGCTTATCGGTTGAAAAGCTGTTCTGAGTGGCTAGAGTTTCGCTTAGTATCAGAAGAATCAGCAGATATTCTCAAATTAAAATTAACTAATGCGCGATTTTGTCGAGTGCGTCACTGTCCAGTTTGTCAGTGGCGACGTTCTATGATGTGGAAAGCAAAAGCTTATCAAATTCTCCCCCAAGTTGTTACAGACTATCCTAAATACCGTTGGTTGTTTATCACTCTCACTGTCAGAAATTGCCAAATTGAAGAACTCAGACAAACCTTAGATGAAATAAACAAAGCTTTTAAACGTTTGTCAGAATTGAAAGCATGGCCAGCTAAAGGTTGGGTAAAGTCTGTAGAAGTCACCAAAGGTCAAGATAGAATATCAGCACACCCACATATACACCTTTTAGCGATGGTTAAACCTTCATATTTCAGTCATGGCTATCTTTCTCAAGCTAAATGGGTATCATTATGGCAGCAGTGTTTAAGGGTTAATTATCAGCCAGTAGTTGATGTGAGAGCGATCGCAAAACACCATGATCCAAAAGTGCTAATTCCTGAAATTCTGAAATATCAGGTAAAAGAGTCTGATTTATTGGATGATAGGGAATGGTTTCTAGAGTTAACCCGTCAACTACACAAAACTAGAGCGATCGCAGTTGGTGGAGTTCTCAGACATTATATGCGAGAATTAGAGGAGAAAAATCAAGACCTCATTGGTGAAAGTGAAGAGATAGATGAGGTGACAGGTGATAGTTTATTTTTCAGATGGGATGAAAGATTACAAAAGTACAAATTATAGTGATAACTAAGAGAGAAGTAAAGCCCTAAAAAGCAGTCACTAAAAGAAGTATACAAAATCAGGAATGTAAATAAGCACTAATCATCATTAGACTGTTGTTTAGAATTGTGAGTAATCAAAGTAACACCAATTTGAACAACCTGCATAGAGATAAAGTAATCGTTTCTATCAATGAGGGGCAAAGTAGAAATACCAGCAAGTATTAAAATTAAACCAAAGAAAGTAGTGATTTTTGTAAGCATAGTAAGAAAAGAATGTTTATTGTCTAAGGTAAACAAGATAGCGTATGAGAAAGAAGAATAATACTAAGCTAAAGTAAGAGGTAGTTAAATATATTCCTTATATGTATGTAGTCAAGCTACCTAAAACTAACAGAAACTTAGTATCATCTTCAATTTAAACCAGGAAATAACGGCTATAAAGATAGATTAAAGACAATAAATAATTAAAAGTAATGCTTGTTTCCTTTATTTGTAAAGAAACCGATTATGTAGCAATTAAATAAATATACCCATGTATGACAACATCTGTAAATTTCTAGCGAAAAACAGGATCAGAATTAGTCAATGAAAACAGCTTTAAATTAGAAAGAACTTATCACGAGTTTGATATCATCCGCTTGTGGGAACAACCAACAGAGAAATTTCTCACAGTTCCCGGTTTAGCTTTTATTATTAGAGAGGCTTAAAAAACACAATTTTACACTGCTGATGAATGATTAAAATGCCCCTCTCCGAGTCGGAGAGGGGTTGGGGAGAGGTTCATCGAATTCACGTTTAATTAAGTTAAGTATTGCAATTTCTGGAATTTAAAAAACTATAGGGGTAGTTTCTACAACCACCCCTAAAACCCCTCTTATTTAAGATTTACCAGCGCCCTTGCGAGCTTTATAATTACTCAGAAATATTAACAAATTCAGAACTAGCTAAAGTTGGAGCAATAAAGATTTGTGAGTACAAGTTAGTGGGTTGTTGACGAGCCACAACAGGCAACACTTGACGAGCATGAGCCGCAACTTCAACAGTCTTCACATCATAGGTTTGTGTAGCTAACTTAGGATAGAAACCAATACCGATGATAGGAATTAACAAACAAGCAGTGATGAACAATTCACGAGGTTTAACATCAGCAACTACAGCATCTAAATGTAACTCTTCACTTTGCTGACCGTAGAACACTTGACGCAACATCGAGAGTAAATAGATGGGAGTCAAAATCACACCAACTGCTGATAGGAAGATGACTACAACTTTGAAACTAGAACTATAAACATCGCTGGTGCCAATACCCAAGAACACCATCAACTCACCTACGAAGCCACTCATACCAGGTAAAGCTAGAGAAGCCATTGAACCGATAGTGAACAGAGCGAAGGTTCTGGGCATTACCTTAGCCATACCGCCCATTTTATCCATCATCAAGGTGTGGGTACGTTCGTAAGTTACACCAGAGAGGAAGAATAAACTAGCAGCAATTAAACCGTGAGAAACCATCTGTAACACAGCACCGCTGATACCAATTTCTGTGTAAGATGCAATCCCGATTAATACAAACCCCATGTGGGCAATGGAAGAGTAAGCCAAGCGGCGTTTGAGGTTGGTTTGAGCGAAAGCGCAACAAGCACCGTAAACAATATTTACTACACCTAAAATTGCTAAGATGGGGGCAAAAACAACGTGGGCATCGGTTAACATTTCAACGTTAAACCTGATAAGAGCATAACCACCCATCTTCAACAACACACCAGCTAATACCATTGAACCAGGTGCAGATGCTTCACCGTGGGCATCAGGTAACCAGGTATGGAAGGGGAAAATTGGTAGTTTTACACCGTAAGCAATTAAGAAACCTGTATATAGTGCGAGTTCTAGAGCTTGGGGATATTCTTTCATTCCCAATTCTGTCATGTTGAAGGTGAAGTTATCACCATAGAAAGCCATTGCAAAACCAGCTACCAGAATAAATATAGATGCGGCGGCGGTGTAAATAATAAATTTGGTAGCTGCATAGCGGCGGTTTTTTCCACCCCAGATGGAAATCAGCAGGTAAACAGGTACTAACTCGATTTCCCACATTAAGAAGAACATTAACAAGTCTTGGGCGAGGAATACACCTAATTGGGCGCTGTACATCACCAACATCAACGCATAAAATAAACGCGGCTTGTTGGTTACTTTCCAAGCCGCGAATACTGCGAGTGTGTTGATTAAGCCTGTTAACAGTATTAAGGGCATTGATAAGCCATCAACCGCTACAGACCAATTAAAACCAATTTGGGGTATCCAAGGGTAGCTTTCTGTCATTTGCAGGGCTGAACTTTGGAAATCGTAACCTTGCCAAAAGGCAAAAATCATTAATGCAAAGTCTACAAATGCTACTCCCAAACCATACCAGCGAACTGTTTTGCCGTCTTTATCGGGAATGAGGGGAATTGCTAGGGATGCCACCAAGGGCAAGAAAATTATGGCTGATAGCCAAGGGATTTGTATCGGATTCATCACTGTTGACAATCAATTTTTGGTTTTTCTTTTAATTACATTATATTAAGGAATCGTTACTTTTGTAAACATTTTCCTTTACATATTTTCAATCGAGAGGATAAATAGTAATAAATGCTTACTAAAATCCTCTCGTTGCCATCTTAATAGTAAATTTTTGTAACGTCAACAAAAAAACGGCTTTATCAGCCGCTAATTTAAGTTACAATTTTTTGCCAAATTTTTGATGTTGATTTGGTAAAGTATTTATTATTGGGTTTTATTACCTAAACAATGCGGTTGACAATAGTCCACACTTGTCCATCAGAACGGACATAGGGAACGGAGATGGTTTTAAATCCGGTAATGAACGGTTTATAGTAAACCTGCCAATACATGGGACTAAGTTCATCAGCACAAGCTTTGAGCATTTTAATTTCCTGTGCTAGTTCTCTTGCGAGTTCATTAACCCGCTGGGCATGAACTTCAGCTACTTTTTTCGCTGCTTCTAATTCTTCTTGTTGTTGAGAAAGGCGCTTTGAGAAAGTTAGTGATCTATTGATATGTGCTTCCTTCTGTCGTTTCTGCTGTTCTAGGAAATTAATCGCATCATCTATTCCCTTTAGTTCAGCAGATAATTGAGCATTTTCTCTAGCTTGACGACGATAAGCCTCAACTACAGCTAAAGCTGAATCATTTTCACCGGACTCTACATTATTATTCGTCAGTGTAGCCCTTTCCTCCTGGAGTGCCTGAATTTGTGAGTTAAGTTCTTTTATTTCTTGTTGAATCTTTTCCATATATATATTGTGGATAATTTAGGATTACATTTCATTAATCCAGTCTACAAGATTGGTGATTCTTACGGAGTGCTTCGCTATCGCACTTAATTTGCAAATACCCCAGTTTCAATAATCGCTTTACACAGTTTATCAATTACGGGTACTGAAACACTATTTCCAACTAGTTTCATCCATCTTGCTCTTGACTCTGGTAATTTAAAATCTTTGGGAAATCCCTGTATTAAACAAGCCTCGCTTTTAGTAATTCTTCTAAATTCTTTTTTCCTATAAACTTCCTGGATGAATTTCTGTTTAAAATCATGATGATTTTGAGCAGCAATTGTTTTTAAAGTTATAAAATCATTGGTATCACTTGCTACTAAAGTGGGAAAAATATCAGAACTTGGTAAAAAGATCCGATTTATGCCAAATAATCCTGTACTTATTTTAGTATTCTTAAAATCATAGCGAATTTCAGCACACTCAATAATATCTTTTTCTTTTAGAGACTCAATTGTTTTGATAATTGACACCTTTCCTAGTTTAAATTCTCTTTGTTTTTTTAATCGGTCAACAATTATTTCTTCATTATTTGTAAATGAAAGTAGTAATTCTTCATCTTTTGTCAATTCATTAATATTATACTGCTTAACAATAAAACTATACTCTTCAGCTTTTAATATTTCTAATTTAATCAATTCATCAATTTCTGCTTGTGTAATTGACGGATCTAGGCTTTGAAAATGTGCTAATGATAATGGGTTGCCGTCTAATTCACCATAATTACTTTTTCGTCTATTTCTAAGTAATAATAAGCAAATATCTTTCTGTCGTTGAGTGGTGTCAATAATATCCCAAGAATGTATTGTTGTATGACCATTTCTCAGATCATTAAACAAAAAGTAATCGTTGAATCCGTTGGTTGTTGAAAGACTCATACTTTTAGATTCAACAACGTTTCCAAATAAGTCTCTTTGAATGATTTTATTTTCTATTTGTTTAGGCGACGTAAAACCTAATATATCACCTAATTTTAGCTTATTTTCCAGGGGTTGTGGTAATATAAAATTTTGGAAATATTCCTTTTCCTTAAATCCAATTATATATACTCGAATCCTATTTTGTGGTACACCATAATCAAATGAGTTAATTACAAAATAGTTAGCATAATAGCCAGCTTTTTCAATTCTTGCTAAGATATATAATAAAGCATTTTTATTGCGAGGATCAACTAATCCTTTGACATTTTCAAAAATAAATACCTTCGGTTTAGATTGTTGAAGTAAATAAATTGTATCGTTCCATAACTGTCCTCTATCATCATTAAAACCTAGATTTTTACCTGCAATTGACCAGCTTTGACAAGGAACTCCAGCAGTTAAAAAATCGTGAGGTGGTAATTCTTTGACTTTGGTAATATCTCCTAAGTTACAACTAGGTTCAATTTGAAAGTTTTCACAATATGTATTGATTGCGTCTTTATTTATTTCACTAAACCCTATACAATGACCACCATTATTGCTTAATCCAATTTTGAATCCACCAATTCCAGCAAAAAGATCAATAAAAGTAAATCTTCTATTCGGCATTTTATATCTTGATAGCTTTGATTGTAATTAAATTCACCACTTACAAGAAAACTCATAAACCCTCATTCCTCTGTGTTCTCTGTGCCTCTGTGGTTCGTTTCATCCGTAAATCGTGGGTAAATTCTATTATGGATAAATTACGAATTACGAATACAGACGAAAAAAATCTCTCAAACCCTCTTACCTTCGTGTCCTATCTCTTCGAGACGCTTCGCGAACGTTTCTTCGTGGTTCGTTTCATCCGTAAATCGTGGGTAAATTCTGTTATGGATAAATTACGAATTACCCATTACAAAATTACCGCCCCTTGCATATCAATGGGGAGCGATCGCACAATAGATGTAATTCCTGCTTGTTGCCAAGCTTCCGCCATTGCTGTCACAACTGTTTTCGCTTGTGCTGCATCCGTTAAAGCTAACAGTGTTGGACCTGCACCACTAATTACCATCCCATAAGCACCAGCCGCAACAGCCGCAACATTCACATCATCGTAACCAGGAATTAAGGCTTGACGATAGGGCTGATGTAACTTATCTTGTAAAGCTGCCCTTAACCATTCTTCCCGACTGGTTGCCAAACCCCGCAACAATAAAGCTAAATGGGAAGCATTGAAAATTGCATCTGCACGACTTACCTCTGTTGGTAAAACTCGCCGTGCTTCGGAAGTTGATAATTCAAAATCAGGAATTGCTACTACTGGTACTATATCTCGATGCCAAGTAAGATCACAAATTTCCCAACCGGTGCGACTGGTAGCAGCCAGACGACATCCACCTAATAAAGCTGGTACAACATTATCAGGATGTCCTTCCATGGCGATCGCTAATTCCATCACCTGCAACTCAGACAAAGGCGAAAGAGCCAACTCATTAGCAGCAACTAACCCCCCCACAATAGCCGTCGCTGAACTTCCCAAACCCCGCGCCAGTGGGACACCCAACTTAATCTCAATTTTTACAGATGGCGGAGTTTGCTTTATGTGTTCATATAATCTGACAAAAGCCTGATATAACAGATTACTTTCATCAGTTTGCACCTTTTCAGCTTCTGTACCAGACACCTGAATAATTAACCCACCTTCATTTTTAGTAAACTTAAATTCGTTGTACAGTTTTAAAGCTGCACCGATGCAGTCAAAACCAGGACCTAAATTAGCAGTCGTGGCGGGAACTTTAACAGTAACAGTAGAAATTACAGACATTGTGACAATTAAAAATTAAAAACTTAAAAATTAACAATTGATTCTTTACTAGCATCCCATGTCAGGGGGACATTTGTGCTTAAAAAAAATACCCGCTACCATATTTACTTGGGTTGCGGGAAATACTAATATTCACAAGTTTGGTATTTTGTCGAGCAAACAATACAAAACTTAATATTGTTCTAGCAGTTGGGTTTACTTTACAGTTGCCAAAACCGAATTTACATCAACTTCAGCAATTTTCGGAGTTAATAACCCATTTGCATAAATACCGGGGTTGGTTTGCGAGATGATCGTATAAGATTGGCGGACATGGGCATTTACAGCCACAGTCTTAGCATCGTACATCTGCATAGCAGCTTTGGGATAGAAACCAATACCGATAATCAACACTAGAAAACAGGCAGCGATAAATACTTCACGGGGTCTAGCATCACTATAAACAGCTTGGTTGGGTAACAGACAATCTGTACCAAAACAAGCAGTTCCTTCATCTTCCAGATTTTCCAAACCTGCATTGTTAATATCACAAATCAGGGCTGCATCTTTACCGTAAAATACCTGTCTCAGCATAGAAAGCAGATAGATAGGTGTGAGGATAACACCGACAGCAGCTAGGAAAACTGTCACAGTACAGAAGGTGGAACTGTAAACATCACTAGTTGTCAAACCCACAAAAACCGAGAGTTCACCAACAAAACCACTCATTCCCGGTAAAGCCAGAGATGCCATTGCACCTATCGTAAACAACGCAAACACGATGGGCATAGCTTGACCAATACCCCCCATATCTTTCATGACCATTGTACGGGTGCGGTCGTAAGTAACACCAGCTAGGAAGAATAACACAGAGGCAATTAAACCATGTGATATCATTTGCAACATTGCCCCATTCATCCCCAAATCGGTGAAGGAAGCTAAACCTATCAGTACAAAACCCATGTGGGAAATTGAAGAATAGGCCAAACGCCGTTTCATATTCGTTTGGGCAAAGGAATTTAATGCACCATAGATAATATTCACAACACCGAGAATGGCTAAAACTGGTGCAAAGTAAATATGGGCATCGGGCAGAAGTTCCATATTCATGCGAATCAAGCCATATCCGCCCATTTTGAGCAAGACACCCGCCAAAATCATGGATACGGGTGAAGATGCTTCACCGTGGGCATCTGGCAACCAGGTATGTAAGGGGAAAATAGCCAGTTTGACCCCAAAGGCAATAAATAAACCTGCATACAGCAGCAATTGTAATCCTAGAGGATAATCTTTCCCAGCCAGTGCGCTGATGTCAAAACTTATATTACCATCACCGTATAAACCCATTGCTAGGGCGGCTACTAGGATAAATATAGAAGCTGCGGCGGTATATAGTATAAATTTCGTAGCGGCGTAGCGACGTTTTTGACCACCCCAAATACAAACTAATAGATATACGGGAACTAGTTCCACTTCCCACATAATGAAAAATAACAGCAGGTCTTTGGCGACAAACACCCCAACCTGTGCCGAATATAGCACCAGCATCAAAAAGTAGAACAGTCGCGGACGACGGTCAACTTGCCAAGCTGAAAAAATCGCTAGGGTGGTGACAAACCCTGCTAACAATACCAGGGGCGCTGAAATACCATCCACTGCCACAGCCCAGTTGAGTCCCAACGCAGGCATCCAGGCATAATTTTCTACAAGTTGAAAACTAGCATCACTAGCATCATAATGCAGCCAAAAAGCACAGCACATTAAGGCAAAGTCGGCGATACCTACACCTAACGCATACCAACGGATCAGTTTGCCGTCTTTATCAGGCAGCACGGGAATCAAAAAGGATGCGAGGAGGGGAAATAGGACAATCGCGGTCAGCCAAGGAAATTGTTCCGCCATCATGTCAATAGGAAAAAATACTCATTTGTTTAATGATGTCATTTTACTAAACTTTGTAACAATTTATTTATAAATTTTTCGCACAGATTGATATAAAGAGAATAAATACCTCAAAAAATCCTATATTTAGGATTTGTTCTATATATATAAAACGCCTCCAGCAGACATTTACGGGAGGTATGACAATTCTCTGTATATTTATATACTATAATATGCGAGTAATATGAGAAGTGGGGAAAATTACCCATTTACTCTGATGTAGTTGTATTGGCATTGATGCCAACTTTTTTGAAAGGAATCAGCATAGAAACTTGTTGACGGTATTCTTCATACAAACTACCGTAAATTTCTATTAAATCTCGTTCCTCTAATTGAATAGCAATCAAAATGTAAATGGTCATCCCTAATGCAAAGATGAAATGGGTAATAGTCATGGTTGGAGTTGACCAAAAAGCAATTAAAAAGCCTAACATTAAAGGATGACGCACATATTTATAAATACCGACTGTTTTAAATTCTAAATGTTTATATTCTTGACCTTGAAGGTAAAGATATACTTGTCTTAGTCCAAATAAATCAAAATGATTGATTAAAAATGTACTCGCTAAAACCAGTAACCAACCAAGGGCAGAAAACCCATAAATAATATAGGTAAAAATTGGGTTTTGAATTTGCCAAATTATCCCACCTAAAGGTTGCCATTGCCAAAATAGTAGTAATAGCATTAAACTGGCACTTAACACATAGGTACTACGTTCAATAACTGTAGGAATGGTTTTTGTCCACCATTGTTTAAACCCAGGACGTGCCATACCACTATGCTGAATTCCAAATAATAATATCAAGCCTAAATCTATAATTAATGCTTGGGTTAAATTACTTTGTAAGGCTGAATCTAGGGATTTAGGAACGATAAAATTACCAATAAAGCCAATTAAGTAAAGAAAAGTTGCAAAAAATATCAAGTAACAAATTAAGCCGTAGGCAAAAGCAATGATTTTATTCATAAAACTTAACGTTTTTTGTGTGATTGGTAATTTAAAACTTAGGCAGTAAATCTGCTTGTTTACAAATTAACAGGATGAAGGATTTGTTTACTTTCAATCAACAGAATACATTGATCTAAAATTCAAGCAACTGAAAATACTGTGTATTGTAAATTTTACGTAAATAAAAACCTCTTATTTTGGCAAAGGTATTGATCTGCTACTAAACCCATTTTAAAATCTCCTCACTATTAGTTACAAGTTTATTGATTAATGACAGAAAATTTATTTCAAAACAATACTCTTCGCATTTTCCTGTTTTTAATTTAACACGATTACGCAAAGAGTATTAAAAAGTTAATAATTACTAGAAATTACTAAAATTAGTAATCGCTTCCTGCATTTTATTCACAACTTCATCTACAGATATCGCTCCCAACTCCCCAGAAGCACGGGTACGAATACTCAAAGAATTGCTTTCTACTTCTTTGGCACCTACTACCGCCATTACTGGGATTTTATCTTTTTCGGCGTTGCGAATCAATTTACCCAAGCGATCGCCACTTAAATCAACTTCTGCTCTAATTCCTAAAGCTACCATTTTCGCAGCAACTTCTTTGGTAAAGTCTAATTGCAGATCACCAACAGGTAACAATCTAATTTGTATAGGTGCTAACCACAAGGGAAAATCACCCGCATACTCTTCAATCAAAATCCCAATTAATCTTTCTAAAGATCCAAAAGGTGCGCGGTGAATCATCACAGGACGTTTACGCGAACCATCTTCAGCTACATATTCTAAATCAAACCGTTCAGGTAAATTATAATCTACCTGCACTGTTCCTAATTGCCATTCTCTATCTAACGCATCACTGAAGATAAAATCGAGTTTTGGACCATAAAAAGCCGCTTCCCCAATGCCTTCAAAATGATCCATTCCCAATTGTTGCACAGCGCGACGAATCGCACCCTCAGCTTTATCCCAAACTTCATCCCCACCAATATATTTATCACTGGCTGGATCACGGAAACTCAATCTAGCTTTAAAATTCTTCAATTGCAGACTTCTAAACACAGTCAAAATCAAATCTACAACGCTCAGAAATTCATTATCTAATTGTTCGGGAGTGACAAACAGGTGAGAATCATCAACCGTGAAACCGCGTACTCTGGTTAAACCACCCAATTCCCCAGATTGTTCATAGCGGTAAACTGTACCAAATTCCGCCAAACGCATCGGTAATTCCCGATAAGAGCGTAATTCACTCTTGTATATTTGGATATGAAAAGGGCAGTTCATCGGCTTGAGGACAAAACCCTGTTCTATCGCTTTTGCTTCCTCATCTTCAGCCATCATCGGAAACATATCTTCCTTGTATTTCTGCCAATGTCCCGATGTTTTAAATAAATCAACTCTGGCAATGTGGGGAGTAACAACAGGTAAATAACCCCTTTTTAACTGTTCTTTTTTGAGGAAGTCTTCTAAAATCGTTCTGAGTAAAGTTCCTTTGGGAGTCCAAAGCGGTAAACCAGGGCCAACTGGATCGGCGAAAATAAACAAACCGAGTTCTTTACCCAGTTTACGATGGTCACGCCTTAATGCTTCTTCTTTGCGGCGTTTATGCTCTGCTAGTTGTTCAGGGGTTTCCCAAGCGGTCGCGTAAATGCGTTGAAGTTGCGCTTTTGTTTCATCTCCTCGCCAATAAGCACCTGCTACGCTTTCCAACTCCAGGGCTTTGGGGTTGATGTCCTTGGTATTTTCGAGGTGGGGACCGGCGCACAAGTCCCACCATTCCTCACCTAAATGATAAATCGTGATGGGTTCTTGTTTAATATCTCCCAGAATTTCTAATTTATACGGTTCTTTTATTTCTTCAATTCGCTTTTGTGCTTCCTCTCGGCTGACTTCTTCCCGCACTACTGGCAATTTACGATTAATAATCTTCACCATCTCTTTTTGGATGGCTTTTAAATCCTTATCACTAAAGGGTTCTGGGTTATCGAAGTCATAATAAAAACCGTTTTCAATCCAAGGTCCAATGGTAACTTGCGCTTTGGGAAACAGCTTTTGTACTGCCATGGCCATGACGTGGGAAGCGGTATGGCGAATCTTTTTTAATGTCTCTGATTCGCTGGTACGCGGTAAATAGATTTTTTCTGCTGGTTGGGGTTCTTGATTTGGCGACATCGGCTGTTAAACTTTTGGCGGTTACAAATAAAATTGGAGAAAATATATTCTCAAAATCATAGTCCACTTGCTGACGACCCTGCCGCCTTACCTGTGGACTCTCCTAATTTATCACTGCTATTGAACTAGTTGGGAAAAGCATTTCCTAATTCATGTAAATACGTTTTATGAAACTTCTATAAATTTTCCTACTAGATACTCCTTTAGACAGATAAAAATATAGCCCCAAGGAACTGTACAAACCTCTTGCCAAAATTATATGATTGTGCTTTGTATTCCAAGTTACAGATTTTTGATTTTTGGGAAAGCAAGAGAAGTTATGATCTGATTGTTAAGTTTCGTTAATAGCGTTAATATTAAAAAGAAATTAGGAAATATGCTTCTCATATATGGGAAACTCAAATTCACCAAGTGCTAAATTGCTCAAATCAGTCTTGGAGAAGCTGTTAGAGGATTTTGAATACGGGTTTTCGCGATGGCGAACCGCCTGCCGAAGGCATTGGGTGAATTATTAGAAAATGAGAAAATCCAATTTATGAGTGAACTAGAGCAATTTGATTTATTACAACTAGTCAAACAAGCTCAAGCCAAACTCAGCACAGCCAAGTTGCTTTTTGAAGCAACGGATAGACAAGTCGGGATTGATATGGCGACTTTAATGCCTGGGCATAAGTTGGTAAGCGAATGTTGGAAAATGGCAATGCTCTACCGTCAGTCAAAATCAGAGTGATTTACTTTGTAATAAAACACTACATAAGTCGTAACGATAGAAAAAAAACCTTAACATTATTTTCATAAAAAAATAATGTATCCCATGTTACAGTAATCCTCACAGGATTACAAAATATCTCATCACAAATAGTTAATTGAACATTCGCCATCACCGTCAATCACGGTTTAGCGAAAATTAAGCACTACGATATAAAGTTTTAAAACTTGTTACCCTTGGAGGATAATTATATGCTACACCTACTCTACATTCTAGCTTTCACAGTCCTTGCTTTTATCGCTGTGGGTAATTTAATTCGCAATCTCATCATGTTCAGTTTTGATAGGGAACGTCCTTATCCAGCGAGATCCTCTGGAATGGGTAATCAAGGTGGCTTTGGTTACTATGGAGCTAAAAGACAGTCTGTACCACATCCAGAATTATTAGATAATGCAGGTAATTTAATTAAGGAACCTCTGTTGGTAATGCGTTCAATTAATGTTGAAGATGCGCGTCAACAGTTGGATGCTCTTTATGAATCTTCTCCTGGTCAGAAAATTGAGCGTTCAGAAGAAGCTTAATTAATTCGTAATTTTTATAATTTGGGAATCTGTAGGGGTTTAGCATTGCTAAACCTTTGCTTTAGGTGCAAACATTGAATAAATAGCTATTAGCTTTAACTAAATTTAACATCTTCAATCCCACCAATAAGCAATTACTACACCATCCCGCTGTTGCCAAAATGACTCACCTTCCAAACCACCTTGTAACCTCATTTGTAACCTGCGCTGAAGTCGCAAACCATACTCTTCATTATTACCATCAGTAATATCCACTGAGTCTGCACGCCACTTTTTACCTAAATCCAAAAGCTGAGAAACTATAGTATCTTGGTTTTCTGTCAAAATGTAGAGAGTATCTCCAGGATAAGCTACAAAGTGAATCATAGTTACTAAAAATATAGTCAAATATTTCTAGCTTGGTAAGGCCTACACCTTACAGGGCTAACTACAAGCCTCTCTACTGAGTTTCTATCAAAGATAGAC